>JADHNX010000276.1 GCA_016779365.1 Planctomycetaceae bacterium | reverse complement strand
GAACCGCGACGACGGTCGACCTGGTGTCTGCGTCCGGCAGCTTCTGCGGCGGAGCGATCCTGCCGGGCTTCACGCTTTGCGCGCGAGCTTTGAATCAGTACACCGAAGTTCTGCCGCTGATTTCGATGAGCGAACTGTTTGACCTGCCGCCCAGTGAAGACTGTCACCCGGCTTTGGGCAGCAATACTCAGGCGGCGATCATGAGCGGCGTCTTCTGGGGGCAGATCGGGGCTGTTCGGGAATTGATTGTTCGACTGAGCCGCCAGAAGCTGCCAGGCCGCCAGCAGGAATTCACCATCGACGATGACTCGCGTCACAAGTTGTTGCTGACGGGCGGTGGTGCCCGGCTGCTGGCCCCCTACTTCGCCGACGCGATACATTACCCGTTTCTGCCGCTGCAGGGACTGGTTTGTGCAGCGGCTTCGAAGCAGTCTTTGCAGGGGCGCAGACCACTCGCGACCGATCGGGAATCATGATGCAGGGCAGGAGTCTTACTGAGGGAAGTCGTCGCGCCGTTGAAGTAGCGAGGCGTCAGGCTGCTGAATGGAAACATCCCGAAGTGCTGCCGGCTCACTTGCTGTGGGCGATGTTCGAAGAAGAGTCGCACGCGTTTGAACTGCTCGAACTGGCCGGCGTCACGCAAGCGAACGTGGAGCAACGCGACCTCTGGAATGGTTATGCGACAATCTGCACAACGACCGGGTCGGGAGTCGTTCAGACTTCAGCCGAAGAGGCAACGCATGAGAACTTGCCAACTGACGATGTTCTGGAAGCTCTGACTCGCGACGTTGCCGCCGTATTCAAAACAGTAATCGCAGAAAGTGTTCCGGACGAAAACGTTCCTGCCGAGAACGAATCACTCGCTGAAGTTCATCGACTGGCGCGACAAACGGCGAGAAACGAAGGGCGAGACGTCGAGACGTCGAGCCTGCACCTGCTGGCCGCGATTATCCAGGTTGATCGAAACATTTCCGCGTTCCTGTTCGAGTTTGGCGTGACCGCTGAGTCGTTCAAACCATTTGATGGGAAAGCGGACGCGCTGGCAGAACCGATGCCGGTTTCTTTCGAAATCGACCTGCAATCAGTATCGACCAGTGAGCAGACAACGATTCTTCGGATACTCGACGCGTCCGCAAACAGAGCGAGAGAAGGGCTGCGCGTCGTGGAAGACTTTGTCAGGTTCTCGCTGGACGACGCTCACCTGTCCGAGTTGCTGAAAAAAGCACGTCATCAATTGCGTTCGGTTTTGCAGGATTTCGACCAGCAGTCACTGATCGACTGTCGGAACACAAGAGCTGACGTTGGCACTCGAATCACGACTTCGGCAGAGATGATCCGAAGCGACTTGCTGTCTGTCGTCAAAGCCAGTTTGAAACGTGTCCAGGAAGCAACGCGGACGCTGGAAGAGTACTCAAAGGTGCTGCCGGTTTCCGTGGAAAAGCCGGCTCAGCAGAGCGCCGCGCAGAAGCTTGAGCAGCTTCGGTACGAGCTGTATTCCATAGAAAAGGCGGTGCTCACCACGGTCGATTCGCGACAACGGTTTGGAAGCCGCAACGTTTACCTGTTGTTGAGTTCTGATCAGTGCATCGGCGACGTTGAGCACGTTCTGGCAGAAGCAATCGCTGGCGGAGTTCGGATTGTGCAGATTCGCGAGAAGTCGCTGCCCGATCGCGAACTGCTTGCATTCGCGCGGCGGGTTCGCAACATCACGAGAGAATCCGGCACGCTGTTGATCATGAATGACCGGCCCGATCTTGCGGTTTTATGCGAAGCGGACGGAGTTCACGTCGGGCAGGAAGAATTGAGTGTTCGAGATGTCCGCAGAATCGTCGGCCCCAACTGTCTGATCGGCGTGTCGACTCATTCGATCGAGCAGGCTCGCAACGCGGTGCTGGACGGTGCCAGTTGTATTGGTGTCGGTCCGGTCTTCCCGTCCGGGACGAAGTCCTTCGACAAATTCGCAGGGTTGGAGTTCGTACGGGAAGTCGCCGCCGAGATCCAGCTGCCGTGGTTCCCGATTGGCGGCATCGACTTATCGAACGTTGACGCTGTCGTCGAAGCAGGCGCGTCGCGTGTCGCCGTCAGCGGCGCTGTCTGCCGTTCGGAGAATCCGCGTCACGCTGCCGAGCAACTGGTCGCCCGACTTTCGAGTCACTAGGCTCCGTCCCTTAATTGTGAGCCGAAAGTGCTGGCGTCTGGCCGTGCCGGGAAAACATTCAGGATTCATGGTCCGCAGCGAGCGCTGTCGGTTCACAAATGACTTCACAGTCAATTACGGGATAGAGCCTGACCTCGCGGAAGCTGAGGTCACCAGTTTGATCAATCAAGGACGGACGCTTCGGAAATGGAAATCCTTCACGCAATCATTCTGGGCATCGTGCAGGGTGTCGGTGAGTTTCTACCGATCAGCTCGTCGGGGCATCTTGTGATCGCCGATGCGTTGCTCGACCAGTCCGCAGGGACAGAAGGTGACGAAAGCGCGAACAAGCTGCTGATGAATGTCGTGCTGCATCTGGGCACGCTGTTTTCGATTCTGATCGTCTACCGAAAAGAACTTTGGAATCTTCGGCTGCAGCCCAGGGTCTGTATGCTGATTGTTCTGGCTTCCGTTCCGGCAGGGTTGCTCGGCGTCCTTGCGAAGGAGCAGTTGGAAGAGATCTTTGAAACGCCGCTGGTTGTCGGCGTTGCTTTGTTCGCGACAGCGGCGTTTTTGGTCGGCGGGCAGAAACTTGAACGCAACGAGCTGGACTATGCCCAACTCTCGTTTGGCAAATCGCTGATCATTGGCCTTTTTCAGGCCATCGCCTTGATCCCTGGAATTTCACGTTCAGGCAGCACAATCTCGGGTGGACTATTGCTTGGTTTGAAGCGAGACGCCGCTGCCGCTTTTTCGTTTCTGATGGCCGTCCCGGTGATCGGAGGCGCGGCTTTGCTCAAGGCGAAGGATGTCCTTTCCGGCGACCTGGTGATCGGTGATCCGTTGCCGTTGATTGTCGGCGGGGTCACCGCTTTCCTGGTCGGACTGCTGACGCTTCGCTGGCTCGTTGCTCTGATTGCTAAAGGTCGGCTCTACTGGTTCGCTTACTACTGCGTGGGAGCAGGCACGGCGACAATCTGCTGGCAACTGATTAAATCGGTGACCGCGATTCCTCAATGATCGAAGAGGCTGTCGTTGTCCAAAAAGTCTGATTTCAATTCCTGACCGGAGTCTTGTCGACAGTGGTCAACCTGGTTCAGTTGGAGAATGGAATTCAGCTTCCGGTAAAAGCTCAGGCCGGCGCCAGAGTGAACGGGATTACCGGACAGCACGACGGAGCGTTGAAAGTTTCCGTGACACAGGCGCCCGAAAAATTAAAGGCGAACAAGGCATTGGCCAAGGTGATCGCGGCAGCGCTTCGGCTGAAGAATTCCCAGGTTGAGCTCAGCAGCGGCGCGACATCGCCCGCAAAGATGTTTGTCGTTTCAGGGATCGAGCTTTCGGACCTGAGCCGTCGGCTACAAGCCATTCTGGAGGCGTAGCTGGCGGCTCCTGCACGTTCCATCTGGAAACTGAGTCGGCGGGTGATAAGTCGATCGGATGCCGCTTTGATGCTGCCAGCGCGTCGCCTCTGGACTGGTCGTTGACAGCGTTAAATGGGAGAAATACGATGGCCGACCTTGTCCGTTTATTCTCTCCATTCAGGAGAGGCTTGTCCTGAACATCAATCAGCTTCGGGACTTGTAAGTTCCAGACTCACAGCAAAGCTTTCTCCAGCAGGATCGTTGCCGGAGATGCAGCGGCACCGTTCGCCGTCGGTTGCTGATGTGTCGCAATGATGGCTTTCCTGATGAACTGCTGAGGATTCTGGTAGCCGACCAACGTACGTGACACCTGCCAGTGGAGTCTGCACGGTCTATGTCTCAAGCGCCGCCGACAATGGAAGCCCGTCCTCAACCAGTGATGGGGACGACTCAGTACGACAAGGCGTCGGCTGGGATGATTGCGGCAGTTGCAGGCCTGATCGGGTTGACCGCATTGCTGATCGCGGTCTGGTTTACGAATCGTCTCCCGGCTCCTCCAGAACCTGTGCCGTTCGAAATTGTCGAGATGCCCGGCGGGTATGAAGACGGCAGCCCTGACGAAACGATGGAGCTGGAGTCTCCTGAAGAGGAAGTTCCCGACCCGGCCATCGCTGAGTCTCAAGAGGAAGAGAGTCAGATTGAGGAAATGCTGGAGACGATCGTCGAACTTTCCGACTCAGCCAGCCAGGAAGTTGAGACTCTGAAGTCGGATCAGAAGGCGAACTCAGGCCAGGTGGGCAGCGCTTCCGGGACTGGAGGTCGACCATTGGGCATGGGAGGCGGCGGAAAGGGCGGCATCGGACGCGAACAGCGCTGGCGGATTAAATTCGACGACGGAGATCTCGAAACCTACGCCAAACAGTTGGACTTCTTTAATATCGAACTCGGCGCGTTGTTCAAAGATGGCCGGCTGGTCTTCATTAAGAATCTGTCGAAGCCGAAGGCTGATCAGCGAGTCGTGCAGACAGGCAGTGGCGAAGATCGCCTTTACATGACCTGGCGGGGTGGGTCGCGCAAGCAGGCTGATGCGTCGCTGTTCAAGAAAGCTGGAGTCCCGAATGCGGATTCGGCGATGTTGATGCACTTTTATGCTCCGGAAACAGAGCAACTGCTTGCTCGCACCGAGATCGCTTACCGAAACCGCAAGTCGACAGAAATTCGCAGCACTTACTTTTCCGTAAGAAAAGACGGTGCCGGATACAAGTTTGTCGTCACCAGTCAGTCGTACCTTTCCCGCTGACATCGAGCAGGTGATTCTTCGCCTGGCAGGAAAAGTCAGCCGAGTTCAACTACAGCAGTATTGATGGATTGAAATGGAACTAACTCAAATTCTTGGTTGGATCGGCGACGCTATTTACGCATCGATGGCGGGCGTTGCTCTTTATGGTGTGTTCACGGTTATTCTGCTCGCCCGGCGGATCACTCAGAAACGATTCAGCGGTCACGCCGCTGCGGATGAGTTCCTCGACGGCGTGCGAGACAGCATGAACAATCAGAATTACGAAGAAGCCGCCGATCTGTGTGACTCTCCCAACTACTGGGCGAAAGCAATTCCTCAGCTGATTATGGTGGGGCTGGCGAATCGTCAGCGACCGATCAGCAAGATCCGGAAGACTATGGGAGAGCACTTCGATCGCGAAATTCAGGCCGATCTGGACTACCGCATGTCCTGGATTAATACCGTTGTGAAGACCGCTCCGATGCTTGGGCTGCTCGGGACGGTGACCGGCATGATCCAGGCGTTCGGTAAGATCGCGGCTGCTTCAAAAGGCGGCTCCGACCCAAGCGCTCTGGCTGGCGACATCAGTTTCGCGCTGTTTACAACGGCGTTGGGTTTGATCATCGCTATTCCGCTCGTCATGGGTGGAGCCTGGATTAACGTTCGAATCGGCAAGCTTCAGGATGAAGTTCAGCAATACCTGGGGGTCTTCCTGGAAGATCTTGAAGCCGCCGTGGCTAAAGCCGGGAGACGTTAAGCATGGCGAAAGGTTCGCTGGGTGGAGACTCCATCAAGAAAAAGAAGAAAGACGAAGCCGAACTCGACATCACGCCGATGATCGATGTCGTGTTTCTTCTGCTGATCTTTTTCATGGTCACATCCACGATGGACGACCAGAAGGCCGCGAACGTGCCGCCGGCCAAACACGGAGTCGGAGCCGACGCCAACAAAGCGACCATAATTTCGATCCTGGCCGATTCCGGAGGCGGTCTTGGCCGAGTCGTCCTGGGAGACAGTCCTGACGGCGAGGAGATCGTCAATCTTGATCTGGTCCGGCGTCACGTTCAGGCTTCGTTCAACGAAGGAAAAGAGCTTTGCATCATCAAGGCAGAGCGTGATGTAATGGAGGGTCGTGTCCAGGAAGTCCTGAAAGTCCTGGCCGACATTGACGGTTTGAAGTTCGCCATCGGCGTCCAGGATCCCCAATAGGAAACGGTTCGGATGCCAATCAAGTTTCGTTGCCCGAAGTGCAACCAGGCATACAGCATTTCCAGCAAGAAGGCTGGCACGTCGCTGCGCTGTCAGAAATGCGACGCAAAAATGCGCATTCCGGCGCTGGAGTCGAACGTCGACGAAGAAGCCAAAGTCGAAAAGACCAGCGTTTCTGAACAGCCAGAAGACGAACCGTCCGATATGGCTGCGGCCATGCAGAATCTGCTGGACGATGATGACGAAGCAGGCAAAGGCGATGCTGGCGATATTTCCGCTGATGAAGCTCCAGAGGATTCGCCGGTTGCCGGTACCGTCGCTGTCGAAGAAGACGGTCAGCCAGCGGCAGCCGATGTCGCCAAGACGGAACCTGACTCTGGTGCCGGTGGAGACGACGATCTGGCGGCTGTTCGGGCTTTCGAACAGTCGCTCGAAGAACACGAACCGGCACCGGCTCCACAAACGTCGATTCCTGCCGAGCTGTTTGCCGACGACGATGACGATGACGAAGAAGACGAGTCCTGGGGCGGAAGCCGCGCCGGCGACGACGAAGAGATGGACCTGACGCCGATGGTTGACGTCACGTTCCTGCTTCTGGTTTTCTTCATGATCACAGCGTCATTCAGCATTCAGAAAACTCTGGAAGTGCCGCCGCCGAATCCTGACGAAAGTGGCGCCTCACAGTCTCAGAAAATTGAAGATATGGAAGAGAAATCGGTTCTCGTTCATATCGACTCGCGAAACGTGATTTCCGTCGACGACGAACCGCTCAACGATCCGACCCGTCTGGCAGACATTATGAGATCAAAACGGATGTCCGAAGTGCTGATCACCGCTCACGAGAATTCAACACACGACATGCTGACCAAAGTGATCGACGCGTCCAACGAGGTCGGCATGCAGAAAATACGAGTCGGTATCGTCAAAGGAAATGACTGACGACAACTACGATGGACTCATCACTCGATGGCAATAGTCCTGGCGTGAAGCAGAGCTCGACAAAGCTGAACAGCTCCAACTAAGCAACAGCCTGACACACTAACGG
>JADHNX010000275.1 GCA_016779365.1 Planctomycetaceae bacterium | reverse complement strand
CTGTGCGTCCTCAAGCGAATTGCTTCTGATGAACTACTTCGCCGCCTGCTGATTGCGGACGTTGTCCTGCCATTCTTTGGGCATGACACCGGTGTCGCTGTCGTCGTCGTAATGTTTGCGGAGACGAGCGAGTTCTTTTTTGCAGACTGCAATCTGCTCAGCGTATTTCGGGTTTTCGTACTCATTCTGCAGTTCGTCCGGGTCGGCTTTCAGGTCGTAGAATTCCCATTCGTCAAACTGGTAAAAGTAGATCAGCTTGTACTGCTCGGTACGGACTCCGTAGTGCCGAGGAACCATGTGGACGCTGGGGTACTCGTAGTAGTGGTAGTAGATCGACTTCCGCCAGTCGTCAGGATGCTCGCCCTTCAGCAGCGGAACCAGCGACTTGCCCTGCATGTCGTCCGGAATTTCGGCTCCGGCCATTTCCAGAAACGTTTCAGCGTAGTCCAGATTCTGGATCAACTCTTTGACTCGTGCCCCCGGCTTTGTCACGCCCGGCCATTTGCAGATAAACGGCATCTTGAGCGACTCTTCGTACATCCAGCGTTTGTCGTACCAGCCGTGGTCGCCGATGAAGAAGCCCTGATCTGACGAGTAAATCACAACCGTGTTCTCGTCCAGATTCATTTCATCCAGAGTTTCCATCAGCTTACCGACGCTCTCGTCGACACCTTTCACGCAACGCAGATAGTTCTTCACGTAACGCTGATACTTCCAGCGGACCAGGTCGTCGGCCTGCGGGTTGAGTCGATGGAATTCCGCGTCTTTCGGACCGTAAGCGTCTCGCCAGACTTTCATCTGCTCCGGCGACATCCGCTTCATGTTCGCCCACGCAGACCTGTCGTAGCGACCTTTGAATTCGTTTCCTGGAAAGTCGGCTGTCAGGTCAACGAACAGGTCAAAATTGAGATGCATATGCCGATCGATTTCCAGCTCCTGGAATCGAGCCGGCGGAGCGTTGTCGTGCCACTTGTCGAACAGGGTGTTCGGGTACGGAATCTCAATGTCATCGTAGAGGTGCAGATGCCGCTCGGCGGGCATCCAGTTTCGGTGCGGAGCCTTGTGCTGAACCATCAGGCAAAATGGCTTGTCGGCTTCGCGGCCTCCCTTCAGCCATTCGATGGCCAGGTCAGTCACAATGTCTGTGCAGTGACCTTCGATACGCTTCATGCCTTTCGGCGTTTTCATATCCGGGTTGTAGTAGAGCCCCTGCCCAGGCAGAACTTTCCAATCATCAAAGCCCTGCGGCTCACCCTTCAAATGGGACTTTCCATAGATCGCCGTGTTGTAGCCAGACTTCTGCAGAATCTTTGCGAAGATCTGCTGGTTCCAGTCAAACGAATTTCCATTGTTCATGAATCCGTTCTTGTGGCTGTGCTTACCCGACAGAATCACCGCGCGGCTCGGGCCACAGATCGAGTTCGTACAGAAGCTGTTTTCGAACAAAGCCCCCTGCGCTGCCAGCTTGTCGATGTTCGGAGTCGGGTCGACTTCTTTCAGCCAGCCGTTGTAAGCACCGATCGCGTGCGGTGCGTGGTCGTCCGAAAAAATGAACAGAATATTTGGTCGATCGGCTGCGACTGCCGGAGCAACAAACAGGCAGACAAGAACAGCCCACAGACACGTCTGCAAAGTCAATCGCTGAATGTTAAATCGTTGAATGGTAAGAGGCATTTCACTTCCTGATCTGGACCGTTGAAAGAGTGTCGAGCAATCACCGATTTCTGCGAGCGAGGCATTGTGACGTTTTTTCGCGACGCATCCACCCAGCGCTCAGCAGCACGCTGTTGCTTCTACAGAAGTGGCCATCCCGCTCAGCGAGCAGGCTACCTTCTTCCGAATTTTGTCATCACCCGTCAGCTTCGGCTGGAACTGTCCATAAACAACAGGACAATGTGCCACGGGCACGGCGAACCAGTTGCTCATCAGTCCGGGCACGACGACTGACTTCGGATCGGTTTCGACGTTGTGTGAAGGATTACTCCTTCGCAGGTTGCTTCCGCTGCTGAAACATCCACGCAAGCACGCCGGCCGGATCCGAGTAAAACGGCGTCCAGGAGTTGTGACCGACTCCGGGGTACTCGGTGTACTTCACGTTTCCACCGACGGCTTTAATCGCTTCAACCATGCTTCGCGAGCGGACCGGCCAGACCACCGTGTCAGCGTCTCCGTGAGCGGCCCAGATCGGGATGTTTTTAAGTCGTGCTGCCTGGGTCTCGTCGCCGCCTCCGCAGACAGGGGCCACCGCCGCGAACAGTTCTGGCCTGCGCATCGCCAGTTCCCACGAGCCAAAGCCGCCCATCGACAACCCCGTCAGGTAGATGCGGCTCCGATCGATCGGCAACGTCTTCAGCGACTGATCCAGCACGGCCATTGCCATCTGCATCTGATCGCTCGGTTTCTCGACAATCGGAGCGGATTCTTTGTCATTCCAGTTCTGTTCAACCCATCGTTCACCGTCGCGGCACTGAGGAATCACCATGAAGCAGGGATATTTTCCAATCCATTCTTCTTTCGACATCTGAGTCGGCAGATGAGGCAGCAGCTTCTCGACATCGTTGCCACGCTCGCCAGCTCCGTGCATGAAGAACAGCAACGGATACTTCTGCCCTTCTTCGATCTTCAGCGGCGGCAGAATCAGGTAGGTAAACTTTTCTTTCTCGTACTTGCCGCCGGTGAATTCGATTTCTCCGACACCGAAGTCCTGCTCAGCGAACACGTCGCGAGGGACCGCGCCAGTCAGACTTCCCGCGAACAGAAACATCATGGTGAAAACGAATCGGCTCATGTGAGGCTTTCATGAATGAGGAAGACGACAAGCAATAAGGCGGGAGATGCTGACCTCCCGGACCGAAACTAGCTGATCGTCAGGACGATCGAAACAGTCTTCGTACCGCCGCACCTGTTGGCGCTTCGTGATCTTGGGTGAGCGAACGTTACTAATTTGCCCGTAGTGGACGAGGTACGAGTTCCTTTTTCCCGAGGGACTCGTGACTTCATTCACGACGGCTGGTACGAATCTTCTCGCCGATCGCCGCGAACCATGACAGCCTTGTCCTCTGGTTACAAATCCGTCTGATCTTCCAGGATAGATCGGACTTCCTGCTCGGCAGCAGCCCATTCGCCAGCTTTCGCCTGCGCGACGATCGCCATCAACCATTCAGATTCGCTTTCGCTGATTTCAGAAGCAGACGCAGCCTGCTCGATGATCTCCGAAACCCTGTCGAGATCGTTCTCCCGCTTCAGGTTGCAGGTCGAGTACAAAGCCTTGCTGATTTCGTACGCCTTTGGACCAACTTCCGGATAACCGCACCCGGAGCAGAAGTTCAAAAAGACACAGACCAGCGTGGCCATCCACAGTGGCAAACTCAGCCACCGAGGTTTGAGAGTATGTTCCAGATAATTCCAGACTGACGAATTTATCACTCAAAAATCTCCCGTTTCGTCTTCTTCACCTACGCTCGAAATCGCCGCAAAGAGAAGCAAATCGATTGTTTCGGTGACAAATCGAACCGACCCATCTCCCAGACAGACATGCCCTCCACCGGTGTGTTCAGAAAACATTTGCCCGACATGGAACGTCGGAAAATTGATCGGATGAATGATCGGATTGCCAAAGGCATCCTGCTCACCGCCAGACGGCCCGATATGAATCATCGTCAGTGTCGCCGCCGAATCCGGGCCGTTGTCTGGTGAGGAAATCAACGGGCGGGATGACGCTCCAGGAACGACACCGACCCATGTTTTTTCACTCAGCTTCGAGGAATGTTCGCCGAGAAAAATTGTGTTCGATAACCCATCCGTCACGTCCCGAAACCTGACCGCCGAGTTTCGACAGAATGGCCCATCTGACACTCGATTCGTATCACCGTTCACCGTGACAGTTGCCGTGCTGCCAGTGAAAATGTCTGTAAAAATGTCGGCGGTTAAAGCAGAACCACTGCGGTCCCCCCAGCACTCTTCCTGCCCGTGCGACGCGACATAGTGACTTCTTCCCAGTTGAATCTGACCACTTCCCAACGTGATCGGTGCACCAGCATCGTCCGTCACCAAAAGCGAATCGTGCGAACCCGATACGGTTGGGCAAAGAAATGCCGATAATTTCGTCCGAACAGATGGCGCATTGGCCGATGCCCAGATCGGCTGCTCAATAGTCAGTTCGTCGTACAAAGCTGCCTGGTCAATGAATGGCAGAACCATCGTCCCCCAGCCCCAGCCAGGCGCAGCGTCCCAGGTCGTCGGATCGATAGCTGCCCAGCCTGGCCCGACTCCATTCGTCGTCCCAAACGAATAGTACCCCGCCGGCAAAGTCGAGTGCGTGTCATGGTAGTTGTGCAGTGCGACTCCCAGTTGTTTGAGATTGTTTTTGCACTGTGACTTCCTGGCTGCCTCACGAGCCTGCTGAACTGCCGGCAGAAGAAGAGCAACCAGAATCGCGATAATCGCAATCACGACCAGAAGTTCAATCAGCGTGAACCCGCGTCTTTCCAGAACTTTACGATTCATACGCATCTCACATTCTCTGAAATGTCAGTCAAGTTTCATTCGGAACAGCTGACCTGATTCCGCGTAGAAACCATTTTGCAGTCGGCGTCCGCCCCGTAGCACGACCTACTTTGTACCCAACTCTACCTGGTACCCCAAGCTACGTTGTAGCCTCCGCTACATTTCAAGAGAGTATCAAGCCAGAGCAACACGTCAAGTCTCCTCCGGCCACCAGACGACAGGAAGCTCTCTCAACCCTGCCGTTCAGTCGGTCGTTGAGCGCCACAGCCGCTCCCGACTACACTCCGGACGCTTCGCAAGACGACCGACGAAAACAGACTTAAGCACCAGGAAACGACTAAGACGTAATGCCGACACCAAACAAGTCATCCGTCTCACACAGACGCACGCGGCGTGACCACGCCACCGAGACTGCCGAAGACTATGTCGAGGCAATTGCAGAGACACACAATTCAGCCGGCACGTGCCGCGTCCGGGACCTGGCGATTCATTTCGGGGTCAGCCACGTAACTGTCACCCGGATTGTGTCGCGTCTTCAGGGGGAGGGCCTCGTCACAACGGCCCCATACCGCCCGATTGAGCTGACCCCCCAGGGAAAACGCCTTGCCACCGCATCCCGTAAGCGCCACGAGACCGTTTTTCGTTTTCTGGTTTCACTGGGCATCGACAGGGAAATCGCGGCCATCGACGCCGAAGGCATGGAACATCACGTCAGCCCTCAAACCCTGAAAAGATTTGCTGAACTGGCGGATAAAAATGCCGCGTCGCCGGACTGAGCGATCCTCACTCGATCGTCAATACAGTCTGAGCGAGTTCCGGAACAGCTCGGCCAGTTCAGCCGCTCCCGTTTTCAGAGGCGACAGCTTCAGCAGCCGAGCCTGGACCAGCGTGCCGTCAACCAGTCCGGGAATATCGGCTTCGCTGTATCCGAAGGCTGCGATGCCGCCTGGCTGTTCCATCAGTTTCATGAAATGAGTGACTCGCTCGGCCAGTATCTCTCCAGCATCGTCGGGCGAAGCATCGCGAATATCGGCCCCCAGCGCGGCAGCCGCTTGCAGGTGCCGCTGTGGAGCCGACGGCGCCGTGAAGCGACAAACCGCTGGCGTGTGAACAATGACCGACGTTCCGTGAGGTACCATCGCATGGTCCGCGTCATACCCTGGTGGCAGGTAATCTTTGACCTGCCCCGCCACGGGATAAGCCATCGCGTGAGGTAAGTGAACTCCCGCGTTGCCGAATCCGGTTCCCGCATACGACGAACCGAGCAGCATTCGTCCGCGAGCTTCGTCGTCATCCGAATCTGCGAATACTCGCGGCAGAAATTCGGCCACCACTCGCAACGCCTCCAGAGCCCACACATCGCTGATCGGATTCGATCCCTGATACGCCGTCCGCATCGACGGTCGCTCCGGCTTTTCGCGACAGAGAAACGGCAAGGCCGTGAACGACTCCAGCGCGTGTGACAGCACATCCAGCCCCGCGCTGGCCGCCACTTCTTTCGGGCATGTCCGAGTATTCTCGGGATCGAGCACGCCCAGAATCGGTCGCATGTAACGATTGGCGATACCCGTTTTGACTCGCTCTTTTTCGAAGTCGAAAACCGCGACTGCTGTAGTCTCGCTGCCGGTGCCCGCCGTCGTGGGGACCGCAATCAGAGGCTTCAACGGGCCTGGTGGAGTCGTCCCTTTGCCAAGCGTTGGATTCACGTACTCGGTGAATTCCGCTGGCCAACTGGCAAAAAGATTGGCCACCTTCGCCGTGTCGATTGCTGATCCGCCTCCGACGGCTAGAAACGCGTCGAAGTTACCACTCATCGCCGCCTCAATCGCCAGCTGAAACGAAGCGTCGGTCGGTTCGCAACGAACCTGGTCGAAAACTTCGAAATCGACGTTCGCCGACGTCAAGGACTCAATCGCCGTCTGCCCCGGATAAAGGTCTCGCACCGCCGGATCGACAACCAGCATGACGCGCTTCGCGCCGAGGTCCGCAAAGTCTAAACCGACCTCGCGAGTGGCACCCACGCCAAATCGAACATGTGAGCCGGTCATCTGAAAAACCGTATCCGTCGTCATCGAGTTCTTCCTTTGCATCAGTTCAAGAGATGCTTCACGTTGGGGACGCCCACAGCCACCAATCTTCGCTCATTAAAAATCACTGTTCATTCGCGAAGATCAGCGGCTATCAACGTTCCCTGACTTTCCGTCGTTCGAAACCAGGATTTCGGGCAGCGTCTCAACCGTTAGTCAGTCGCTTCCCGGTATCAGCGTCTGAGGCTGCGATTATTGCGCGAAACGCTTGCCGCTGATAGCACGATGGCCTATCGATACACGTTCTGATCGAAAACTCGACACACTCTGGAGAAAATTCTCGTGGTCCGACTTCCTTCCTGCCCGATCTGCAAGATCGAGTTGCCAGCAACCGCCGCCACCGAATCCAAAGACTTTCCCTTCTGCAGCGCTCGCTGCCGCGAAGTCGACCTGCTGCGCTGGAGCGACGGAAAGTACGCTATCGTCGAACCGATCTCCGCCGA
>JADHNX010000274.1 GCA_016779365.1 Planctomycetaceae bacterium | reverse complement strand
CGATTCCTTAAAAGAGTTTCTCGATCGGGTTGCCGCCGTTGCCCATCGTGAATGGGCGACCGTCTGGTGAGACGATTTCTTTGTTATGAGCAATGCCAACGGCGTGAGCGATCGTGGCGTTGAAGTCTTCGACGGACACGGCATCGTTTTCAACATGGAAGGCTTTGTCGTCAGTCGCTCCGTAAACCAGGCCGCCTTTGACGCCACCGCCCGCGAGCATTGTCGAAAACGCTGCCGGGTGGTGGTCTCGTCCGCTGTTCTGATTGGGCTGCGGTTTGCGACCGAATTCCGTTCCGATGACGACGAGCGTTTCGTCGAGCAGGCCTCGACTTTCGAGGTCTTTCAGCAGCGTTCCCACAACCTTGTCGAGTTCCTGAGCTTTAGGTGGCAGGTTGTCGAAAAGCTGGTAGTGGTGGTCCCAGCTTCCGAATGAAATCTCGACGAAACGGACGTCACTTTCGACCAGCCTGCGGGCAAGCAGCGCCGCATTTCCGAACCTGGTTCCACCGTACGCGTCTTTGGCGGCCTTTGGTTCCTGATTGAGATCGAAGGCTTTCAGGTCGCTGCTTCGCAACAGTCCGATGGCTTCGGAGTAAAGATCGTCGTAGCCGGTCACCTGGCTGCTGGCGTTCGCCTTCTTCCGGAAATCCGCATCGAAGACGTTCGACAGTTTCATGCGTTTATCGAACGACTCATTCGTCAGATAGCTGGGCGACGCGGTGTTCTGCAAACCCTGAGCCGGGTCGCCGAGCGGTACGGGAGCAAACTCAGCGCCTAGATAACCAGGGCCAGGCCCGCCGCCGATCTGCACGCTGGCCGGAAGTTCTTTGTGAATTCTGCCGAGCACTTTATGCATCCATGAACCGATCCCTGGATGCTTCGTCGTGGCGATCGGTCGATAACTGGTTTTCAACAGGTACCTGGCCGGACCATGAGCGCCGGTTGACGTTGTCATCGACCGAATAATTGACAGCTTGTCCGATAGTTGAGCGAGCTGCGTCATGTGTTCGCTCAGTTGAACGCCCGGAATCTTTGTCTTGATGACGCCGGTCGCGCCCTGGACATCGCTCTTTGGTTTTGGATCGAACGTGTCGAGCTGGCTCATTGCTCCGGACATATAAAGGTAGATTACCTTCTTCGCTTTACCGCCCGGACGAAGAGTACTGCTGGTTTTCGACTTTTCAGCCGCGTCCAGAACAGACTCCATTCCAGCGGGAAGCAGGCTGACTCCCAGGGCATAACGAGCAACGTCCGACATCAGTTGCCGACGGGAAAGTGAATCAAGTTTCGAGGTGTTCAGTGAGAACATGGACCGTCCCTTTATTGGCGAGTGTCTTTTTGAAGTCGCACGGCGGTGTTATTCGCGAGCCGTGGGAATAATCCGTTTGTGGAAATGACTATTGGACGAAGAGAAATTCGCGAGTGTTCAACAAGGCCCAGATGACGTTGCCGTAACCTGCCGGGCCGGCTGCTCGGATCTCGCGTTTGGCGGCTGCGACTTCGCGGTCTGTCGGCACTCGGCTGAGCAGACTCAGGAAAATGACGTCGAGCTGGTCATCGATCACTTTAAGGTCGGTCACCTCGTTGTAGATGACCGAGCCACGCTCCAGCATCATGTGTGTGACCGGCCCGTTGAACATCGTCAACAACTGCGGGACCGTTCCTTCGGTGTGGCTGTCGCTGATAATGTCGCGATCACTCTGACCGAACTGCCTGATGAAGTGCCCCTCAGGCAACGGCTGTGGCAATTCGGCCGCTCGGACAAGTTCCTGTCCTTTGTAAAGTCGTTTGTTGCGAGCGGCCCGGTCAGCCTTGTTGTAGGCATCGAGCTGCTTCGCTTTCTGGATGACCTGCTGTGCCGTCGTTTTGGCGTCGATGTCGATGATCGAGGTGTACTCAGAATCGTCTGGTCGCAGGATTTCGGAAGGATTCTCCAGCGTGAGAGTCAGCAGCGAATCCCAGACCTGTTCGGCGGTCATCCGTCGCAGGATCGGCCCCGGAAATCGGTAATGCTCGTCCGGAGCCAGGTCGGTGTAGGTCACCTGTCGCTGATACGTTTTTGTGTAGTAAATGATCCGCTGAAATTCTTTCAGGTCGAAATCAAGCCGTTTGATCTCACTCGCCAGAAACTCCATCAGCTCCGGATTGGATGCTTCAGTTTCATCCATCATGTCGTCTTCGGGTTCGATCAGCCCGATGCCCATTGCCTTCTTCCAGAGTCGGTTGGCAATCGTCGTCGCAAATCGATCGTTCGTTTCTGAAGTCACCCAGTCAGCGAAAATCTGCCGTCGTTGTGGAAGCGTGAAAGCGGCTTTCTTTGAGTCAAACAGGAACGTCGGAGTTGTGAGTTGTCCCGGTTTTGCATCGCTGTACTGGTAGTCGTCCGGAAACTTCAGTTGCTTTGTGTCGTTGTGCCAGATGGCGGCGCGATTGAGTCGGACGATGCTGCGACCCAGTCGCGCTTCGGGTGATCGGTCTCCGCCGGGAGCGGCTTTGTCGATAACAGCGTTGCTGAGCTTCGACATGTCGTTACGGGCAAGTCGGTACTCGGTACCGCCTGTGAAAGCGGCGAGCTGGTAGAACTCTTTCTGAGTCCAGCGGTCGAACGGGTGATCGTGACACTGAGCACAGCCGATCCGCGTTCCCATAAACATTCGGATGGCGTTGTTGAGATTGTCCAGCGGCATGGCTGGATCGCGGAGCACAAAACCGACAGCCGGGTTTTCCCAGACCTTGCCTTCGGAAGAAAGCATTTCGTTAACCATCTTGTCCCACGGCTTGTTATCACGCAGGCTCTGTTTGACCCAGTCGCTGTACGGTCTGAGGTAGGTGTTGTTATCGACTCGGTCGACAAGCCGCAGGATGTCGGCCAGCCAGTTGTACATCTGGCTGCCGTAGCCCGCCTGTCCGAGGAGTCGGTCGATCAACGCGGTCCGCTTTGAAGCCGACCGGGATCGCAGGAAGAGCTTCGCCTGCGTCGCCGTCGGAATTGTTCCGTTCGTGTCGAGGTAGATTCGTCGGACGAATTGCTCATCGGTTGATGGCTCGTTGGGCTTGAGGTTGTGCTTCCTCAGGTCCGCTTCAACGAGCATGTCGATGCGGTTGGCCGAACGAATGGCAGAAGCTTCCAGTCGTGGGGCGACCGGAGCCACTTCGACTTCGGTTTTCTCTGCCTGAGTTGGCAGCCGGATGGGCGGAGCTTTTTTCGCGGGAACTTTCTTCTTCTGCGCGAAGGCTGAATCCGTGTCGGAAATTGAAAACAGGCCACTCAAAAGGCCGACGGCAAGTGCTAACGTCAGGAGAGTTCGCGACATGTCATCTGCTCCGATGAGGAAAAATTTGTTGAATCAAGATGTGAAGCTTTCTTCTTCAGACCTGACTGGTCGGCAAGGAGTCGACGCACGAAGACCTGACAACTGGGCGAAAGGCAGCAGAAGAAAGGAAACAGCAGAGTTGATCCGTACGGCGAATGCCTGAGCGTGAATTGCGAAGTGCTCGAAATACGGAGTCGGGGCAGTATAGCTGTCCGACGTCTGAAATCACGTCGAGATCCAACGCGTTCGGTCGTCCGATGCTCACTCGGCTGCGTCTGCCGAAGACTCATTGCGAACTGCTGAGAATTCGCTGGTGACTACTTCGCCCGGCAGTTCTTCGAAGTCGAGGGCATCGCCGTCTTTGATCAATCGCCCACCGAGTGTCACGACCAGCGAATTTTCATTCAGCCCCATCAACACCTGAGTCAGTTCTCCGTCGCGAAAACCGACCGACACCGGTTGTCTGACGGCAACGTTTCTGGCTTCGTCAACCGTGTACACAAACTGTTCACCCGCCTGGCCATGAACGGCGGAGGACGGAACGGCCAGAGCTCTTGCCAATCGTGAAACGGTGATGACAACCCGGCCATGCATACCGGGTTTCAGCAGAGCGTCCTCGTTCGCAATTTCGATCATCACTTTCGCGGTGCGAGTTGTCGGGTCAAGAACCGGAGCCTGCCGCACGATGCGCCCGGTAAACTGTCGATTCGGAATTCCGTCCACGGTCACGGTTGCGGTTTCACCCAGTTTGATTTTCGCATAGTCACGCTCGACAACGTTGACGACGGTGCGAATCGAGCTGAGATCGACGATCCGCATCAACGCATCTTCCGCTCGAGCCAGGTCGCCGACGTCGCAGTTCTGCTCGGCCACGTACCCGCTGATGGGTGTTGAAATCTGGAGTTCATTCAGGGCAAGTCGAGCGCGTTCCAGATCAGCCTTCGCCTGGGCAAGCCGTGCGCGTTCCAGCTCGGTTTCGGCCTTCGAAACAGAGAGTGCCGATTCGGCTTCTTCGATCTGCTGATTCGTGCTGACGCCGGAAGTGGCCAGCTCACGCTGCCGTTCCACTTCCCGCAGAGCCTGACCTTCTCGCGCGATTTGAGCTTTCAACTGAGCCGCAGCAACCTGCTCGGCAGCCGTAGCCCGGCTGACCAGTTCCCGTGTCGAGGCGTCGTCAAGCTCGATGACTGTCTGGCCACTTTCAACGTGGTCGCCAACATCGAACGGGACCTTCCCAAGATAGCCACTCAGTCGGGACCGGATCTGGACTTCGGTGACTGGTTCGAGGCTGCCGACCAGCTCAATTCGTTCAGCGATTGGTTGCCGGACGACTCGCACGACATCGACGGCGGCAACGTCCGCCTTCTTCTCTTTCGATTTCGACTCGACCGACGCCAGCGAATCGCCGTAAAGATGCCAGCCGAACGCTCCAGCCAGACCGACCGAGATCAGAAACAGGATGTATCGCATCGGCGAGGCTCTTTGAGGCAGGTCCGGAAATCTCCGCAGGCGATTGCCTGTCTGAAAGATTCTGCCGGAAGAATGTCCAAGGGAGACCGCGAGGAAGATGGCGGAAGTGTGGGGCGGGGATTTCTGAAGACGTCACATGCGGAAACGCTGATCCATTAAATACAACCTGTCCGGAACAGGCAATCCCGGCCTCCAGGAAACAGTCGGGACTGTCCAGAAACCCGTCGGATTTCTGACTTCGGACTTCGCGGCACGTTAAGCAAGCACGTCTGAAACCACTTCGCCGTGAACGTCGGTCAGACGGAAACGGCGCCCCTGATAACGGAACGTCAGCTGTTCGTGATCGATGCCCATCAGGTGCAGAATCGTGGCGTGCAGGTCGTGGATGTGGACGGGGTTTTCGACAACGTTATAGCCGTAAGGGTCGGTTGCGCCGTATGTCGTCCCGCCTTTGACTCCGCCGCCGGCCATCCAGATTGAGAAGCAACGAGGATGGTGATCGCGACCGAAGTTGTTTGCGGTAAGTTTTCCCTGGCAGTAATTCGTGCGACCGAACTCGCCACCCCAGATGACCAGCGTGTCTTTGAGCAGGTCTCGCTGTTTCAGGTCCTTAATCAGCGCCGCAGAGGGCTGATCGGTTTCTCCGCATTGATTACGAATTCCGCCAGCGAGATTTCCGTGCTGGTCCCACCCCTGATGGTAAAGCTGGATGAACCGGACGCCTCGTTCTGCCAGCCGCCTCGCGAGAATACAGTTGGCGGCGTACGTGCCGGGCGTCTTTGAATCCTTGCCGTACTGCTCGAAAATGTGGTCCGGTTCTTTCGAAAGGTCGGTCGCTTCGGGAATCGATGCCTGCATGCGGAATGACAGTTCGTGCTGAGCGATCCGTGTTTCGATTTCCGGGCTGGAATGTTTTTCGATCTGCAACTCGTGAAGCTTCTTCAGGGCATCGAGCATGTTTCGCTTGCTCGACGCATCCAGGCCGGCAGGATTTTTCAAGTAGAGAACGGGATCGTCTCCCGCCCGAAAACGCACGCCCTGATGCCGCGACGGCAGAAAACCGCTTCCCCAGAAACGTGACACCAGCGGCTGCCCGCCTTTCCCTTTGGTATTCATCACGACGAACGCCGGAAGATCGCTGTTCTCACTACCCAGTCCATAGTCCAGCCACGCTCCCATGCTGGGCCGTCCAGGAAACTGCGAACCGGTCTGCATAAACGTCGTCCCGGGACCGTGATTGATTGCCTCGGTAAACATCGATCGGACAACGCAGAGTTCATCTGCGACGGACGCAGTGTGCGGCAGAATTTCGCTGAAGGACAAACCGCTTTCGCCGTGCTGAGAAAACTTGAACGGCGATCCGGCCAGAGGAATGCTCGACTGATTACCGCTCATGCCGGTCAGTCGCTGCCCGTTGCGCACCTCGTCCGGAAGTTGTTCGCCGTGTTTTTCGTTGAGGAGCGGCTTGTGATCGAACAGGTCGAGCTGCGATGGCGCGCCGGATTGAAAGAGGCAGATAATCCGTTTGGCCTGCGGTGCGTGATGAAGTTTCGGCAGCACACCACCGGCTCCATGCGCTGCATTCTTTGGTCCCAGCAAGTCGGCCAGCGCCAACCCACCGAGCCCCATCCCGAATCGCTGCAACAGTTGCCGGCGAGGCATGCTCGACGTCGGCTCGAAGCCAGTGCATTTTTCATTCATTGTGATGTTTCCAGAATTCAAACAGCCAACAAGTTTGAAAAGAGGCTTTCGCCGAGTGCCACCGGCTCTGTCTGTGCGGCGTGTCAGTCAGCCATGCACCATCGCTGGCAAAGCCAGCAGCACACCTTGCCGATCAATCGCTACCAGGATTGCTACCGACGATTTACAACCTCATCAAAACTAAACAAAGCATTCGCCACCGTCGACAACGCCGCCAGACGGTTTGCATCGAGCGATGCGTCAGCAGCGCGTTGCCCGGTCTTGAGGTACTCAGCCGCCTGTCCAGCGTGGCTGACAAAGTATTCAAGCTGTTGAGCGTGGAGTTCGGCCAGAATTTCCAGTTCGTCTTCGGCTGGCAGTCGTCCCGTCAATGTTCGAAAAATCTCGCTGAGCGAGACCCGATCATCGTCAGCATGTTGCTTGAGGATTGCTTCGCTCAGGACTCGAGCGGCTTCGACAAACTGCGGCCCGTTCATCAGGACGAAGGTTTCGAGCGGCGTTGAAGTCCGTTCCCGACGAACTCGGCAAACGTCCCGCTTCGACGCGTCGAGTGTCATCATCACCGGAGC
>JADHNX010000273.1 GCA_016779365.1 Planctomycetaceae bacterium | reverse complement strand
CGAGCTGGCAGGCGCAATTCAAAAAAGGCATGGACGCACCGTACGGTCGCAAGACGGTCGGGCAGTACATTCATCGTGCGGAGTTCGAGTTGTTCGACATCGAAAAAGATCCCGACGAAGCTCAGAACCTCGCGCTGTCCACCGAGTACCTCGACATTCTCAAAGAGTACAAAGCAAAGCTGAAGGCCTATCAGAAAGAGATGCAGGATCCGTGGATCATGAAATGGGACTACGAATAACGGCCCCCCGCCAAACGTCCGAGGACGTAGGGTATGTCAAGCGCAGCGCCGGCGTACTATCTGCATGACCTCAGATAATTTAAGCCACGGATCGGCACGGATTCACACGGATGTTTGGGATGCGTCAAGAAACCATCCGTGCTTATCCGTGTCGATCCGTGGCTCTTTTCCTTTTTCCTTGGTCAGAATTCACGCGTTAAATCAGAGATTGTTCTATGAGAAAACAGTGCCCGTCCCGCCGGTCGTTACTTTGCTTCGCTTTACTGATCTCGCCTTTCGTGGCGGTCTCTGAATTCGCCAACGCTGCCGACTCGGAAATGAAACGCCCGAACATTCTGTTCGCCTTCGCCGATGACTGGGGACGCTACGCCAGCGCGTACGCGAAGATCGAACCGGGCGGCCCGAGCGACATTGTCAGCACTCCCAACTTCGACCGCATTGCCAGCGAGGGTGTGCTGTTTCGCAATGCGTTTGTGAATGCTCCGTCGTGTACGCCGTGTCGAAGTTCGCTGTTGTCCGGTCAGTATTTCTGGCGAACCGGTCGAGCAGCGATCCTTCAGGGAGCGATCTGGGACGGCTCAACGCCGTCGTACCCGTTGCTGCTCAACGAAGCTGGCTACCACATCGGTCACACGTACAAAGTCTGGAGTCCCGGTACGCCCGCCAACGCTCCTTACGGGGCCGCAAAGTTTGCGTACAACGGACACGGTTCAAAGTTCAACAGCTTTTCTCAGCGCGTCAGCGGAGCGGAAAATATCGAACAGGCCAGGCAGTCGTTGCTGGAAGAAGTGCGCGGAAACTTCCGTGACTTCCTGGCCGCTCGCAAGGACGATGCCCCACTGTGTTACTGGTTTGGTCCGACCAATTGTCATCGCAAGTGGATCCAAGGTTCCGGAGCCAGACTGTGGGGGCTCAACCCGGACGACCTGAAAGGGAAGATGCCGTCGTTCCTCCCCGACGTTCACGTAGTGCGTGAGGACTTTGCCGACTACCTCGGTGAGGCGATGGCTTTTGACGCGGCTCTTGGAGTGCTGATGGAAGAACTCGATCGAATCGGCGAGCTGGACAACACGCTCATCGCGGTCAGCGGCGACCACGGAATTCCTGGCTTCCCGAATGGCAAGTGCAACCTCTACGACTTCGGCGCCGCCGTGCCGCTGGCGATTCGCTGGCCCGGCAAAGCTCCCGCTGGCCGAGTTGTCGATGACTTCGTTTGTTTGCCGGACCTGGCTCCGACATTTCTGGAAGTCGCCGGAGAAAAGCCACTCGACGTGATGACCGGCCGCAGTCTCGTCAGCGTGCTTGCTTCAGAGAAAAGCGGGCAGGTCGACAAGTCTCGCGACTCAGTCATCGTCGGCCGAGAGCGGCACGTCGCCGCCGCACGAACCGGTAACCTGCCGTATCCTCAGCGAGCGATCCGAACCAAAGACTTCCTCTACATCCGCAACTTCAAACCAGATCGCTGGCCGATGGGAATCGGCCCTGGCTATGGAGCACCCGCCGCTCCCATGCCGAGCGTCGACGCGTTGACAAACAACACGTTCGCAGCCTTCGGAGACCTCGACGCGAGCCCGACTAAAGCCTGGATCGCCACTCATCCGGAATTAGAGGGCGGTCGCTTCTTCAACATCGCCTTCGGACTTCGCCCCGAGGAAGAACTCTTCGACCTGAGAACCGACCCGCATCAGACAAAGAACCTCGCCGCAGAAAAAGACTACGAGTCGGTCCGTCAGGAATTATCCGCGCGCCTGATGAAAGTCCTGAAAGAAACCGGCGACCCCCGAGTCACCGGCGACGGCACCACTTTCGACAAACCCCCATTCTCCGGCGAATGGACAAGCCCCCCGCGAAAACCACCAGCCCGCCCGACGAAAAAGTAGATTGCCCGACGTCTGGCTGCCTGTCGCCTCACGAATTCAGATCTGAAGTGCAAGGCCAGCTTTGTAGAGCGCTTCGAGCGAGTGAGAGCCGGCAGTGCCACCCGACCGACTGCCGGTCTGCCGTGACCTGACCGAAGTCGTTACACGCCAGCTCGATCTGATTCACCACATTCCCCGACCCGACCGTCACGCCGTCATGACTGCTGAGAGCCGTTCAATCAGCCCGCGCACTTCGTACGAGTAACTCAGCCGCAGCACAGAACCATCGACATCGGTAACACGAGAACGTGACGAAGCGGATGTGTTTCTCATCGTCGCAGACACGTCGTTTAACCACCGATGGCCCGCCGTTTGTTAAGTCCTTGCTTCACTTGCGTTGTTTACCGACGATGAGTCTTCTTGTCGCTACGCGCCCCAATCGCAAGCGGTCGGGCTACACTACTCGGGTCATCAAGGAGCAGAACCTATCAGTTTTCCAACTGGCACTTGGGCAGGCTTTCGAACTGCAGTCCGCTCAAAAATGAGGATGTCTCACGTCTTCTTTCAGTTTGACTTACTAGCGGTAACGTGTCACGCTCAATCGCCTTAACGGCTAATACGAGACACAGCTCTTTACCAGAGGGAAGCACGGCATTGATTCATCGCTCGTGCTGATGCGATTTGGCAGCTATGGCCACGGCTTTCGAAACGCTGAAGACGAAACCATCTGCAGAGACGGTGACGAGATCGCTCGGCCGTATCGCTCTCTATGCGGGTGTCTATTTCATTCTCGCGAGAATAGGTCAGATTCTGGCCATTGACCCCGGAAATGTGACACCGATCTGGCCGGCGTCTGGATTTGCTTTCTGTGTTGCCATGCGTCGTGAGCGTTACTGGTGGGCGGGTATCTGGCTTGGCAATTTTCTCGGCAACACGTGGGCGTTTCTGGATTGGTCTTCATTTGAAAGTCTGGTGCGGACAACTGCAACTGGCGTGGCAATCGGCCCCGGTGACATTCTGCAGGCGTATGTCGGCGCCAAGCTCTTCCGAAGATGGTCGTCGCACGGGTGCTCGTTGAGGTCAGTCCGCGAAATATTTTCCTTCGTTGCCAGTCAGGCAATTGCCTGTCTAGCCAGTGCGACGCCTGGCGTTTTCTCCCTCTGTGCTGGTCAGATCATTTCATTTGAAAACTACGGTTACACCTGGCTCACATGGTACCTGGGCGACGGGCTCGGAATCATCACGATCGCCCCACTCATCATCACGTGGCATCGACGCGGCATTCCGTCATTCTCGCGAAAATCCATCGTTGAAACCTGTGTAATCATCGCGGCCAGTTTTGCCTCAGCACTTCTGGTTTTTACGGACGCAACCGAATTGTCGCTCTTCGCAGTCCCAGCGGCCATTCTGCTATGGGCAGCGGTTCGCAGAAATCAGTTTCACGTGGCGTTCAACGGACTGATGATTTCGGCCGTCGCCATCTTCGGGACGTCTCAGGAGATGGGGCCGTTTCGAACTGATGACATCAACCTCGCTTTGATGTCACTGCAGCTTTATCTGGCAACCACATTGATTTCTGGACTCGCTGTTGCCGCCGCTCTGGACGAGCGATCCGTAGCCTCGTCTCGTCTCGATGCTTCGGAACGATCGCGTCAAACGTCCGAAGCCGAGCTTGAGCTGGCCGGAAGGATCCAGCAGGAACTGCTACCCAAAGGAACGCCTGAAATCAACGGTTTCGACATCGCAGCGACGTGTGTTCCGGCAGTATCAGCGGCCGGAGACTTCTTTGATTTCTTTGTCGGACCGGATGGTCACCAGGCGATCGTTGTCGGGGATGTCGAAGGTCACGGCGTGGGGCCTGCTCTGATTATGGCCAGCGTTCACAGCCGAATACGCAGCAGCAGGAATTACTACGAAAACCCTGGCGATCTTCTGACCGAGGTGAATCGGGGGTTGTGTGAAGATCAATTGCCAACGCGCTTCATCACTGCATTCCTTGCGACGCTCAACCCAGAAATCAGGCAAGTCTGCTGGGCATCAGCAGGCCAGCCCGCCCTGCTCATTGACACGAATGGAACCGTCACGAAGTTAGAGGCCACGGGGCTTCCACTGGGAGTCATCGTAAACGAAAAGTATTCGTGCGGAGATTGCTTCGAACTTACGCCTGGTTCGATCCTGGCCATCCTCACTGACGGGCTTCATGAGTCTCAAAATGAACATGGTGAATTCTTCGGAAACGCCCGCGTTATGAGCACTCTGTCGCAACTTCGCCATCAATCTGCCAGCGAAATCGTCGAGCGACTGGTAGACGAGGTCCAGACGCACTGCACCCCGCAAGTGCCCAAGGATGACCTCACAATCGTGATCGTGAAAGCAGTGTTATACGGAACTGATAGATCCGCGGGGGGCACCGGTTAATTCTGACGAATTAGCGTGGCCCCGGTTGCTTGCAATCAGGGGGGCGGAGCCGCAAGAGGGTGCGTTTGCAAGTTTGTTTGATCAGAGAGGTGTGAGTCCTCTTCAGGTAGCCGCTCTCCGGCCTGTATCTGAAAGTAACTGCGTCGTCGTGAGGCGGGGTGAGGAGCAACTGGAGGAGAACGACCAGTCCATAGCTTTTTGTGAACTCGATTCGGCCGGGCTGTCTGGCGAGCCTGCCTTCTTATGGTGAAGCCCAGACGGGCAATGTTGGAAAGTTGGACATTGTCGGAAGCTCATGACGCTGAGGGGTAGCGTGTTAAAGCGATCATGGGAGCAGTCAGGTGGCTGGAGACGGAATGGTTAGAGGGTCAAGCAGATGAAGCAAAGAGACCTGTCGGGCGTCAGACGATGCCCGGCAGGAGTCAGAGGAGTCGTAGTAGCGTTGAAGCCGGGTAACTCCGGTGGAGCCAAGGACTCCAGGAAGATGGATGGCGTCATGACCAGACAGTCGGAATCCACATCGGCGGACCACCCTGCGGGCGGTGCCCGCCGCTGGCTCAACAAGTCGGAGCAGCGCACCCGTTATGGGTCAGCGCAAAACCGTGTGTCTGGACGCTGCGCATGTTGACGACTCTCATCGAGGGAGTGGAAGGAGGAAAATGGTTCAGGCTGATCGATAAGGTCTTTTCAGAACAAAGCCTGCTGACGGCGTTTCAACAGGTGGCTTCAAAGAAAGGTGCTGCGGGAGTTGATCATATGAAAGTCGACGAGTTCAGTCGACAGGTGCCGGAAAATCTCTGGCAGTTGTCGGACGCTCTGAAGGCTGGCACCTTTCGTCCACAGTCGATTCGACGCGTGAACATTCCGAAGCCAGGTACGAACGAAGCACGTCCGTTGGGCATTCCGAAGGTGCGTGATCGAATCGTGCAGGCGGCGATTGTGAATGTGATCGAGCCGATCTTTGAACGCGACTTTGCGGAGCACAGTTACGGGTTTCGTACTGGCCGAAGCTGCAAGGATGCGTTGCGTCGAGTTGATGAGCTGTTGAAGGCCGGCCATGTCCACGTGGTGGATGCCGACCTGAAAGGTTACTTCGATTCGATTCCGCATGCTGCTCTGATGCATCGTCTGCAGACGAAGATCGCCGTGTGCTGTCCTTGATCGAATCGTTTCTGAAGGCGGGCATCATGGACGGCGCGGAGGAAAGGATTCCAGTCTCCGGTGCGCCTCAAGGCGCGGTTGTCAGTCCGTTGCTGAGTAACGTCTACCTCGATCCGCTGGACCATCTGCTGGCTCATTGTGGTTTCGGGATGGTTCGTTACGCAGACGATTTTGTGATTCTGTGCCGCTCGGCGAAAGACGCTGAGCGAGCTCTGGAACAGGTTCGGATATGGGTGACGGACAATGGTCTGACGCTGCATCCGACGAAAACACAGATCGTCGATTCGCGGACAGAGAGTTTCAGTTTTCTGGGGTACGACTTCCCCGGCACGAAGCACTGGCCGCGGAAGAAGAGTCTCCAGAAATTGAAGGACACGCTTCGGACGAAGACGCGTCGCACCAGTGGTGATTCCCTTCAATGGATCATCATCGACGTCAACCGCACGCTGTGTGGCTGGTTCAATTATTTCCAGCACAGCACGCGTCGCTCGGTCTATTCCGACCTCGACAGTTGGCTCCATATGCGACTTCGCAGCCTGCTGCGTCGTCGAGCGGGCGGTCGCGGGGTTGCTCGCGATCAGAATGCCAGTTTCACCTGGCCCAACGCTTTCTTAGCCGCTCACGGGTTGTTCAGTCTGGCAACAGCCCATCACGTGGCCAGTCAGTTCTCACGAAGGTAAAACCATCAACCGGAGAGCCGGATGCGGGAAAACCGCTTGTCCGGTTCGGAGGGAAGGGAGTCCGAAACCAATCGGACTTCCTTCCCCTATTTCGGTTAGTGGCCGGCTGTTTGGGAAACGTTACTGTTGTTGCGCGAGCCTGTCGGTCGTTTTCCCGTACTCATTTCTGACTGGCCGGTCGGAAGCGGCCCTGCATGGAGTTGGGAATGCGCCGATCTGACGAACGAGGCTCCAGCAGGCGCGGTCGTAGAGCTTCGGGAAAGGTTATGTCAGGCCGGTGAGGGGGCCGTCGTTGCAGTAGCCGGGGTTGCCGAAGGTTTTGATTTCGTGGCCGAAGCTGTAGGCCAGCGAGAGCAGCAGACGATTGTGCGGCACTCGGTCGAATTTGATCGCCTGGCCGGTTTTAAAGTCGGAGCCGCCACCCAGCAGGACGAACGGGATATTGTCCAGGGTGTGCGAGTTGCCTTTGCCCAGTTCGTTGCCCCAGACAATCTGCGTGTTGTCGAGCAGGCTGCCTGGCCCGCCGGGTTCGGGAGTTTCGGCCAGGCGTTTGACGAGGTAGGCTAGCTGCTCGGCGTACCAGGTGTTGATCTTCGTCAGCTTTTCCTGAGCGTCCTTGTTGTCGTCGCCTTCGTGCGACAGCGAGTGCTGGCCCTCCTCGATCCCGAGCCATCTCATTCGGGCATTGCCGACGGAATTCGTGT
>JADHNX010000272.1 GCA_016779365.1 Planctomycetaceae bacterium | reverse complement strand
TTGAGAATAATGCGAGAACGGACTCGTCAATTATCAATGACGATAAAAGCAACCTTCCTGGCAGCCAGTCTTGGCCTGTCAGGCTGTGGTCAGGATTCGATCGACGGATTGCTCGGAAGTGGTGCCGATGCTCCTGAAATTCCCGTTGCCTCAGACAGCGATGATCCGTTTCTGAAGGCGAAGGCAGAACGTGTAGAAACGCCTGAGTCCGAAACTGTTTCCGGGGCGGACGAGGTTGCGGAAGGGGAGCTGAGTTTCTCGTTGAAAGTAGGGGATCGCTTTCCGCTCTTGAAAACGATCGAGCAGACACTGGTGCAGGAATCGTCCGTCGGGCCGGTGACAAGTCGGTCGAATCTGACGCTGATGTTTGCGATCACGGTCGACGAAGAAGACGCCGGCCGACGAAAGCTG
Source organism: Planctomycetaceae bacterium (assembly GCA_016779365.1). Lineage (GTDB taxonomy): Bacteria > Planctomycetota > Planctomycetia > Planctomycetales > Planctomycetaceae > JABMPE01. The sequence goes on along the minus strand of JADHNX010000272.1, from coordinate 6,704 downwards.
GGAGTTCGGTATCAGCGGGTGAAGTATTCGCAGGAGATTCTCGGAGAGATTACCGAGTACGATTCCCAGACAAATCCGAAGTCCGTGCCCGATGCGTTACAGGTTTATCACGGGCTTGCGGGAAACAGTTTCAGCTTCTGGATTGGTGCCGACAATCGCATCATTGAGGTGATCGATTTCGACGAATTTCTGAAGCGATGTGTTCGGCATGCGCCGCCTCATCGACAGCACGACTTGCTCACACGGATCGTGGCGACGCAGGAAGATGAAGGGTTTGCGAATTTCGTCGACGAAAGCATCGGCCTGTTACCCTACGATCCGCAAGCCACTGGTCGGGAGACAGCGGTCGAGATCAACCAGCAGTGGGAGAAAACCCGGACAATCATGCGACCGCTGCCGATGGAAATGCGGACTGGTTACACGCTGAGCAGTCTGACTCGTGATCGAGCTGGGATCATGATTCTGGGAACGATTGAACCAATTCAGGCTTCGCAACTTGGGCCGATTCAACAGGCGTCAGTAAGACAGTCGATCTCGCTAAGGAAAGGTGAGATTACCGGTTCGTGCATGATCGATCGTGCCAGCGGTCTGCCACTGATGAGCCGTGTTCAGCGGCAAATGGACATGACCGTTGAAGTGCCTGGCCAAAGACCGTTCGAACAGAAAAAAGTCATTGTCACGACGATCGAATCGTTTCCCACCGAGCGAACGATCTTCTCGCGGTCCGAGCAGAAGGCTGTTCCCGGTGGCCGCATTTTGAGGACAGACGGTGTTGAGGCAAACAGTCCCGCTTCTGTCTCGAATGCACATTTTGAAGCCAAACAACCCGGTCCGTCGCGAGCCACCTCGCCACAGCAGTAAATTTCGGTAAATATCGCCGCAATCCTGCTTCCGCAAGAAAGTTCTTGCTGATCTGACATCTCGATGTTCCGTCTTCAGGCTTCCGAACGATGGCCTGCGTCGGTGGCACAGTGTCGCCTGACAGAGCAGACTATTCGCTGATGTGTCGTGAAATCGGGAGATGAATCGTGTTTGGGCGATTGCTGCTGCTGTTTATTCTGACGCCGTTGATCGAGTTGTGGTTGCTGATGCTGGTCAGCGAGCATCTTGGTGCCGCAACGACGATCTGGCTTGTGCTGGTCACGGGTTTTGTCGGAGCGAGCCTCGCTCGGCGACAGGGGCTGCAAACCTGGATCGCGATTCAGCGGGAAACTCAGCAAGGAAAAATGCCAGCCGCTTCGCTGGTGGACGCGATGATGATTTTTGTCGCTGGCTTGTTGCTGATTACGCCGGGGATGATGACCGATGTTGTTGGTTTTTCCCTGCTGGTTCCGTCGGTGCGAGCATTTCTGAGAAAGCGATTTCAGGATTCGATCAAGATTCAGGCAGCCGCCAGCGTGCAGGGATTCGGAACGAGTTTCCCTGGCGCATCGCCCGGTGCCGGAGACAGGCAGCCTTCAGCTTCTGCGAATGACGTGATCGACGTCGAGTTTCATCGCCACACCGACGATTGACGGCGCGGAACAAAGGATCGATGCAATGATGGACGACGGAAGCTACGTCTGCGATTCCTGCGGCGAAGAGATCATCATCCCGCTCGACAGTACTGGCGGTTCGTCGAAGGAGTACGTCGAGGACTGTCCGGTTTGCTGCCGCCCTCACGTGATTCGAGTGACGTTTGATCCAGATGGCGACGCGGTTGTTCGCGCGGAGCCGGAGCTTCAATAGCCTGACCGCGTTGTCGGATAATTGGCTGCCTGGATAGTTGGTTACCCGGCAGCGAGCTGAATGCCGTTATTGTCGATCTCGAACGGGACGATCGTTTCATCGACGGCGCTGCCGCGATGTTTGGCCACGCAAAGGGCTCGGCCCATTTTCATGCCGTCGCGATACTTGCCCATCAGGATGATCGTGTTTGCGTTGGACAGGACGTCGCCTGACTCGATGCGGCGTTCGATCAGTTCGTCAATCATCATTTCGTGGCAGGTGTAAAGCAGCAGACAGCCGATGTCTTCGTGGTTGTACGCGTGTTTTTCGATCGTTTCCGCGTTCTGGCGAAACTGAGCGCGGAAGAGGTCGCGAGCCACCCAGTCAGATTCCTTCCGCAGGATCTGATGGTAGATGTATTCGAACATGTGGAACTGAAACGAGTCGCTGGGGCGGTCAGTCGGTTCGATGCCGTCCATGACGCAGCGTCGGACTCCGTGGACGAAGTTTCCGTAGAAGAAGCCGATCGCTTCGACGATTTTTTTCTGCAGGTCGACTTTCCAGCTCTTCCAATCGTCGAGTTCCATATCGCTGATCGTGACTCGACGGCCTGCTCGATGAAAGATGTGCATTGAGTCGAAGCGTCCGGTCTTTCGATCCCAGACCTCGTGAGCATGGACTTTCTGGCCGGCGGCTTTTTCTCGCAGTTCCCAGCCGAACAGGCGATCGGCGTAGTCGGCGTGATTCTGCATGTCGCCTCGCGCAGTCATGTCAAAGATGACTCCGTTTTCGCCATCCTGCTCCAGACCTTTTCGCGCGAACTGAATGCCGAGCTGCGTCTTGCCGATTCCTGTTGCGCCCACAACGACCGTCAGTTTGCCGGGAAGAAGTCCGCCACCAAGCATTTCATCCAGTCGAGGGATTCCTGTCAGCAATCGGTCCGTCATGAGCTACTTTCGCTGCGAGTTCAGGCTGTCAAAGGTACCAGCCGATTTTTTCGGAGAGTGGGAGTTGTGACGTCGCGTTTTTTAGTCGACCACCTGCTTACTGACGAGTGACCATGATTCAGTTGCTGAGTCCGTCCTGGCTCTGTCGAGCTGAGTCGTGTGGCCACTGGTCGGAAACAACGAATACTCGGTCTGACTCCTGCCACTGTTCATCGTCATTCGACAGCACGTTGACAAGTTGCGGCGTTCGTTTTTTGGTGAAGTGATCTTCGAGCTGGAGCCGGATTCCGTCGGCAGTCAGCAGCGTTGCGTCGGCGAGGCCGGCTCGATCCGGAGCCAGCCAGTGAGGCTTTCTGGCGATGCGAAATCGAGTCTCAGCGTCGGAAGCTTCCAGGAGATCAAGTTCCGATTCGCGAATCCATGAACCCTTGAGATGATCTCTGGCGAGCAGTTCAGGCAGTGCTGTCGGAGCCGGCGTCCGAGGGTGATAAAAAATCCGGCCTTTGACAAACGCTTCCCGGCGACCGACGTCAGGGAAACGGTTTTCGCTCAAGCAAAGCTGATGTTCGAACAGTCGTCGGGTCTTCCTCTCGAAGTTGTCGGCAGAGTTGGGGCCGATGAAATGGCTGCCCGAGTCATTCGATTCAGGCGTGTGAAGGAAAAACTTGACGGCAGTTTCGCAGTGGCACAATTCACCTTCCTGATTCCGATAAAGGAAGTCGAGTTCTCCCACCGTCCGGTCATTCTCCTGAACTTGCAGACCTTGTTCGACGACCTCGAAGCCGCGAACCGACTGCAGATAAAAATGGACCAGATCTTCGAAATACCTGCCGACTCGATACTGGCGGCGGCTTTCGCACCAGGAAAGGAGTGCCTCAGAGTCAAAGTCGGATTCCTGACAGACTGGCCAGTTCGTCGCTAGAGTTTCGGCAGGAGCTTGAATCAGCGATGGACTGTTGATCGTCCATGTCAAATCTCCAGCAGCCTGAGTTGTCATTTCGAAGTCGCCTTTTCGGGCACGGCCCATGTCGCGTGCTTTGTTCGTTCGAATTTGGGATGTGACAACGATGAGGTCGACAGAGATCGCCTCCCGGAAGCGTCACGGCTCCGGGATCTCACAAATCTGACTGGCTGTTCCGTATTGGCCGTCACTTTACGGGGCAGTGGTAAACTTTGCGGGTTAGGCTGAGTGTAGCCGTTCTTCCAGTTCTGCCGGTTAATACCTGTTGTGTCAGATATACCAATTGCTCCGGCCGATACCGTTGTCGGGGTTACGCGCATGGTAACGCTTTTGCCGGTCATGAGTCCGTTTTCGGGGTTGAGGCCAGCAACAGGCTTGAAGCCATCGGGGAATCGGAGTCGGAAAACTCTGAGTGCCTTCGCCGTAATTCTATTTTGAACAATGGAAAGCGATCCGAGCAGCAGATGGCTCCGGTCCAGGGAAGGGACTATGAACATTACCACCTGGAAGAAACTGTTGGACAGAAAGCTCAACGGGCGTGGAAAACGTCGCCGAGCGGCCCTGCCCGTAGCGTCCGAGAATCTGGAGCAGCGGGTCTATCTGTCGGCCGCAGCCTCAATCGTGAATAGTGAGCTGCTGGTTCTGTCAGACGCGGATGAGACCATCGCGATCGGCACTTCGACCGACGGCAAGGGAAACCTGGAGTTGCTCATCAACGGGCAGCCGCATTCCGGGTTGGCGACTGTTCAATCAAGCCAGATTTCTTCGATTCGCGTCATCGGCGGAGCGGGGAACAACCTGATCGACCTTTCCGGAGTAGTCGCTGCTGACTTTTCCTTCGTCGATCCGGTGACCGGCCAGCCGACTTCTGTTTATGTCGACGGCGGCAACGGGAACGACACGATTCTGGGATCGTTCGACCTGAACGACACGTTGTTCGGTGGCGACGGCGACGACATCATCAACTTTGCTCCGGTCAGTCCGCCGTCAAATCCGTTGAACGTTGGCACCGCAGCATTGAACGCATCGCCTCTGCGGGCGCTGGCTGGAACAGAAACGGCAAACGTTATTAACGGCACAGACACCGTGCTGTTTGAGTCGGTCGGAATCGTGGGCGACGCCGTTGCCGGCTCAAGCACTGGTACCTTGATTGCGCCGAAGTTTGTGCTGACTTCCGCACAGAATGTGGCAGGACTTGCGGCAACGGACGCACGATTCACGCTGGGAACGGACACGTTCGCGAGCGTGGCGATCACGATTCATCCGGACTTTGACGCGACGCAACTCGGCACTGACGCGGCGAACGATCTGGCCATTATCGAGCTGGATCGAGCGGTGACCGGCGTTGCACCCAGCCCGTTGTACAGAAACGCTCCCGCAGTGAACGACCTGCTGACGATCGTCGGGTTCGGGGCGGGGGGCGATGGTACAAGTGGCCAGGACATGACGTTCGGGACAAAGCGTTCCGGGACGACGCCGGTTGATGTGGTGACTCCAACGTTGATCCAGTGGAGCTTCGACAACGACACAGAAAGCAACATCGCTCCGGGCGATACCGGTGGTCCGAACTTTGTTCAGATCGGCACCGAGTTGTTCGTTGCCGGCATCAGCTCTTTCAACTCGCAGCCCAACGCCGCGATTGGCGACGTTGCTTCGGCCACTCGAATCGACGCTTACGCCAGTTGGATTGACTTCGTTGTGGGAACGCCGGGCACGAGCAATCGTCAGGGCAATCTGACCATCGACGGGGGCGACGGAAACGACACTCTGAACGGAGCCGACGGAAACGACACCATCAACGGCGGCGACGGCAACGACACGATTCTGGGCTGGATCGGCGATGATGTCCTTGCGGGCGGCGATGGCGACGACACGATTGATGGACACGACGGCGCGGACAGTATCACTGGCGGCGACGGAGCGGACAGCATTGTCGCGGGGAACGGTGACGACACTGCGAATGGCGGAGTCGGTAACGACACGGTCGTCGGTGAAGGCGGTAATGACTTACTGTTCGGCGGCGGCGACGATGACATGGTACTGGGAGACGGTCAGCGGGCCACTTCGCCTGGCGATGACACTGTCTTCGGAAATTCCGGTGACGACATCCTGACAGGCGGTGGCGGCAACGATGTCATCGACGGCGGCGACGGGGATGACCAGTTGGATTCCGGCGACCAGTCACTGTCGATTTCTGATGCGATCGTTGGCGTCGAAGGAAACTTTGGAAGGACAGCGACCGCCGAATTCACGGTGACTCTGTCACGACCAAGTGCCCTAACCGTGACTGCCGACGTTGTCACGATTAATGGTACGGCGACCGCTGGTTTCGACTATGAGCTTTTGAATTCGACAGTCACATTTGCTCCGGGAGTTGTCAGTCAGACGGTGAGTGTGCCGATCATTGGCGACACGCTTCCTGAAACGAATGAAACATTCTTCGTGCAGCTGGTGAATGTTTCGAATGCCGTCGTCATCGACGCGTTTGGTACGGCAGTCATCGAAGACGACGGAGACGGGGTTCAGCAGGTCGTTTTCCTGGACTTCGATTCGGCGACAAATTTCTTCGTGGGGGATCACTTCTACACGCAGGCGGAACGCGACGCGATTCAGACTCGGCTGGAAGAGATCTATGGAAACTTCACCGTTCTATTCACGCAGACGCGTCCGGTGTTCGGGCTGTTCTCGACGATTCTGATGAATCAGTTACCACCGGACGGGCAACCGGGTGGTTTTGCATTTGAAGTGGACTTCAGAAATCTGAATCTCTCCGGTAACGCCGTCGTCGATGTGAACGGTCTTCTCGGCGGATTTGGTCAGCCATCGGCATCGAGCACCAACTTCGTAGAACTGACCGCGAAAGTAGCGGCCCACGAACTTGGCCACCTGATGGGGCTTCGGCATGGTGACGCCTACGGGCCGATTGGATCGGGGATTGGTGATACACCCGGCTCAGCCGGTTACACACCAGCGTATCCAGGACCCGTTGCGGCCACCGGAACGACGAGTCACATCATGGCTTCGGGGGCCACGGGCGAAAGTACAACGGATGCTCTGAGCGGGCAGTCTCTTGGGGCTCGCTCTGCCGT
>JADHNX010000271.1 GCA_016779365.1 Planctomycetaceae bacterium | reverse complement strand
CGCGTTAAGTCATGCGGCGACGCGTCAACCGTATCCTGAATGGCCAACTAATCATTCGCGTCCTCCGACAACTCACTGCCGGATTCATTGGCCGCTGGCGTCGATAGTTGCCTCAACTGAGCCTGCAGCATGCTGAGCTTCGAGCGGTAACTTTCCAGTGCCTGACGACGACCGTCCTGCTGTTCGCTGCCGATCACTGCGGTCGTCGCGTCTTCTGCGCGGGTCGCCACAATGCCAGCCCATTCCACAGGTCGGTCCGATTGTTCATCACTCTCTTCGTATACGATTTCCGCTGCCATCGCGTCTGACACTGCCTGAGCAAGAACGCCGCGACTCGCGATGCGCGGTCGATGAGCTAAACCTGCAACACCGCCCGTTTCTGACGGTCCGTCAAAACGACGAACCAGGTCACTCGAAGTTGTCTCGACCAGCGTCGCATCCTTCCCTGGCTCCCAGGCGGCAACCGGAGTCTTTTCCAGGTTCTCAGATTCAACACTCGTGAGTTCGACGACATCCTGAGTCCAGGACGCGTCACCGTCCGAGTCATGCACAAGCTCGTCGTCGACCACAAGCGCGTTGTCGATTTGAAATTCACTTACCGGATCGATCACTAAACCTGACTGATCAGATTTGTCGTCACGAGATTCGAAGCCCCTAACCACGACGTCAGACCCTGCCAGCAGACAGGTCGCCGCTGCTCTAAGCTGTGCATCCATCTGGCTGAGGCTGTTGCGAATAACACTTCGTTCTTTCTCCGTCTGCGCTCTTGTTCGCGATGATTCGTCAGCAAACTCGCGTTTCTCGCGTTCAAGCTGTTGCCTTTGAACATTCAGCTCGGCACGAGCCCGCTGAAGTTCGGCTTCGTGCGTTGCACACGTCTGAGCAAACCGTTCTTTGTCCTGAGCGATCTGACGCGCCCCCAGCTCTCTTGCCGTGCGAATTTCATGTTCAGCCTGCTGCATGCGTGCGGCCAGTTCGTTCTGCTGCTGCTGGAGATTCTCAGCCAGAACACGCTGTCGATTCGCCGCTTCCTGTTCGGCCTGCTGAAGTGATGCCTGATGACTACGCCAGGATTCCCGCAGACTTTCGTCGTGGTCGGCACGTTGACGTTCCAGGTCACCGGAAAGTTTTTGCCGTTCGACTTCAATCAGACTTCGCTCAGCTCGCAGGCGGTCCGCTTCCATTTCCAGTTCGCTGCGTTCGGCCTGAAGAATAGCCGCCTCCTGACCGCGTTCACGGTGCCAGGCGGCTCGCTCGGATTCAAAGTCCTTTCTCAGTTTTTCGCACGTCGCGGCCTGCTCCTTCTTCAACCGCTCCGTATCCGTCATCTTCGCGTTGAGCAGTTCCTGAGCACTCGCCTGCTCTTCACGAAGTGCGACCCGCATGTGCTCCTGATGGCTCTCCCATTCGGATTTTTCTCGAGCAAGATCAGCACGTACTCGTTTGGCCTCACTGTCAACTGCCTGTTTCAGATCGAGCAGTTCGTCCTGTTCGCGAGTGAACTTCTCGTTCCACTCACGACGCTCTCGATCCAGTCGAGCGATGGTCGAGTCTCGTTCTTTTTCGAATTCTTCCCGCAACAACGCCAGCTCGGCCAGTTGAGCTTCGCGTTGCAGTCTTGCTTCATCCCGCTGTTCGAGCCGCTCGCGAGCCAGTTCTTCGCGCCGCCGGGTTTGCTCGGCCTGCCACGCTGCCCGCTGCGCAGTCAACTCGGCCATTCGCTCATCACATTCGTCAATCACCGACCTGGCACGATCGGTTCGGGAATCATCGTGACGATTCAACTGGCGTCGCAGATCGTCCAGCTCGATCGCGTGCTCGCGCCGCGCTTCGGCAAGTTCAGCTTCGTACTGAGACGCTCGACTGGCGTGAACTCGCACTTCGGCTGCCAGCCGCTCCAGCTCCTTCTGGATCGATTCAGCATCGCGTGAGCTTCGACTGCGGACTTCGGCCTCGGTCCTGGCGGCCTGCTCACGAAGCCTGGCGTCAAGTTCTCTTTCGCGACGATCCAGCTCCTGTTCACGAAGTTCGATTTCCGCATCAACCTGAGCCAGTTGCCGAGTCTGTTCCTCGATCGATCTTACCTGCATGGCATGTCGCTCCGCCCAACGTCTCTGTTCCTGAGCCAACTCGTCCATCAGCTCCTGGCGAATCGCCTCAGCCCCGGTGTTCGCGTCGAGCGTTTCGTCTTCGGAAGATGCCGGCTCTTCCGAACCAGTAAAGAGGCGAAGCCCGTCCAAAGCCGTTTCCCCTCGCGTCGATGAATCGTTCATGCGAGCCCATTCACCGTCGAGTTCTGAGTAAACATCCCGTCCCAACTGACGACGATTCGAGTTCGAGGCGACCCCGGCTCCGACACCACGGTCGTTCGAATCAGCACGGCGAGAATCATCCGCCGGTTCGTTCCGAGACTCGCTGGCCTCAGCCTGAAGCTCCTGCTGAATCCGCGCGGCAAGCGCACTGGCTTCTCGCAGAAATTGAGCCTCAATCGACTGCGATTCTTCACCGGCGTCATCTTTTGAAAAGGCTTTCACTAACCGACCCATCTTGCGTCTCTTCCATAAAACCGCATCAGGAGACGAATGCGCGCGGAACGGCGCCATCTTCATAGCGATATCGGAAGTCGAGAGGGTTCCGGTTGAGCAGAAGTTGCCGGTCAGAACAAAAAGGCAGTCTGGGAAGACTTTTCCGAAGGCGGCGAGGCGAAGGCAGCACTACCAACCGTCGCCGAAGGGCTAGTGATCAAGCCCTGAAAGTAGCCATCTCACTCCGTCGAGATGAGCCAACACGGTATGACGTTACTAACTTTGGACCGGAATCGTCGCCACGCGCTATTGCTCGCCTGAAAAACTTTTCGGAAATTCGTCGTTTACTCCGACGACTGCTCATCTCGCGGAGCGAGATGGCCACTGATCTGAAAACGGCAAAACTCAGCCCCTGCAGGAATGAGCTGGCGATCGATCATCGACCTTCCGGATGGTGCTTTCGAAAAGCGGCCACCATCTCGCCGCGGATACGGTCCTGGAGTTCCGGCGGCAGCAGGTTGAAATGGTCTCTGCCAGGAATGATTTCGACTCGGGCATCGCTGCCGAGCTTTGCCAGCGACTCCTTCAGCAGGATCGTCGCACCTTCCAGATAGAAGGTGTCCTGATCACCCATGAAGACGTGCAGCTTGCCTTGCAGCTTTGGCTCAAGGACTTTCCAGTTGCTTTCCAGAATCAGCCGGATGTCGTACTTCTCCCAGGTCTTCGCAACTTCGGTAGCAACTTTTCCCGTATCGCGATCCCAGACCAGTTTCGGCGTTCCGTCTTCACCTCGTGGACTGAAGACCGCCTCGAAACTGTGGAGCTGTCCGCCAGGGCCGAGTGCCCATTCCATATCGGCAAAGCCTTTGTACCACAGCCGAACCTGCCCACCGATACGTGCCAGCGGTCGTGGCTTGCCGTCCGCAGTCGAGTACATGTTCTCGTTCGCGGCGTAGAGGTTGATCTTTTGAAAATCGCGAAAATCAACCGGGTCGGGAGCCGTGCTCCACACACCGCCAAAATGATCCGGATAGGTCACCTGAACCCAGAGACTGCTCCAGCCACCAGACGAATGCCCCGTCAAAAACCGAGCCGTCGGTTTCGCGATACTTCGATAAGCCTTGTCGAAAGCGGGCAGGAATTCTTCGACGAGACTTTGACCACGCGGTCCGTTGTTGGCCGAGTCCGCAAAAACGTGGTGCCCTAACGGGCAGCTCGGGTCAAGCATCACTCGAATAAACTCAACGCCGTCCTGCACCGATTCGACCGGAGGCTGCCCGCTGGCCCGATAAGTGTGGTCGCCGCCAAATCCGGGAATTTCAAAGATGGTCGGGTATCGCCGTTCCGGGCTGCCTGCGTAGCTGACAGGGACTGTCACCGCAGCTCGAATGAAAACATCGTGCCCATAGAAATCGCTCAACAGCTTCGACTTAACGCTCAACAACTTCGACCACTGAGTCTCCTGAAACTCCTGCTTCGGCACACGAGCGTTGATGATCAGCTCCGGTTGCTTTCCTTCGGTCGCGACGGTTGCCGTCGCGCTGAAGCCATTGCCTTCTCCCTTGCCGATCTCACGCTGCCAGGCGTTGAATCGAGCGACAGCCTGCACCCGATATCCGGAAAGATCGAGCCTCGAAAATGCCTCAGGGTACGATCGCAACGTGTCAGCCACGCCGGGTGAAGAGGCCGCTCCGCTGGCAATGATTAACGGCGTTTCGGGTGCCCAGTTTTTGACTTCTGCCGAAACAAACAGCTCAGGACTGAACCAGCTCGGCCCCAGACGCGGCTCGCGATCACGCTTCGTAAAGATGAGATAAACTCGTCCCGAGTACGGAGTTTCGCGAACGCTCTTCGAGAACCGGATCGGAAATTCCCATCGATCCGCAGCCGATGCTTCGCCGAGACAAATTCCAGCCCAAACAATGATGAGGGTATAAATAACGAAGACCGATCGAACAGGCTGCGGCATGGCATCGCCTCTTTGTATGTCTTACGGCCAGTTCGGCCGTTTCGTATTTGAGAATTCTTAATTCAGCAGTCAGAAAAGGAATCTATAGGCGGTGTATCGTAACCGGAGCGTCAGCTCAACCGGCAGGCCCTCGACAATGGTCGAAACCAGTCCGGCGAAACCTGATTTGGCCGATCAACGTCCACGAGACTATTATCTGCCATCGGTCAGCAGTGAAGTGTTTCACCGTAAGCCGCAGGCGTGCGCGATTGAAACTCGCACGCCTGCGGCCAGCGGTTAGACGACTTGGCCGGAATGGCTCACCCATGACCGACCGCGTCAGTTCGAACCGCGATGCCATCGCGCACGAACAGTTCTTGTTGACTCACCCGGAAAGTAAATCATCTGAATCCTTCACTTTTCCAGGAGAAGCGGCCGACATGAATTCTGAAGTTGCGGCCATCCTGACTCTGGTCGCGTATTCAACAATCGCTGTGGCGTTAATCGTTCGCAGCATCCGTCGATGCCATGATGGCTGGGGAGTCTGGCTGCTGTACTTTGTCCAGAGACTCTACAGCGGGCTGATCTTTCGCTGGCGATGCAACAATGGCCCCTGCACTTTACCTGCGGAAGGCAGCGGCCTGATCGTTGCCAATCATCGCAGCCCGATCGACCCGATGATGGTCTGGACGAATCACCATTTTCGAGGCGACCCGACCGGTGGCTCTCGACAAATCCGAGTCGCCGGTTTTCTGACGGCCAGCGAGTACTGCAACGTGCCGGGGCTGCGCTGGCTGGTTCGAACGATGCGATCGATCCCCGTCGACCGAAACGGACAGGACATGGCTCCTACCCGTGAAGCGTTGCGACGGCTCAAGAATGGCGAACTCGTCGGGCTGTTTCCCGAAGGCGGCATTAACTGGGGAACCCGGCTGCGGTCTGCGAATCCTGGCGTCGCGTTTCTGGCGTTGAAGAGCAAAGTCAAGGTTTACCCCGTGTTCATTCACGACGCCCCTCAACCAACAAGAAGCATGGTCGATCCGTTTGTCCGCAGAAGCCGTGTCCGAGTCACCTACGGAGCACCGATTGATCTCTCAGAATACCACGATCGAAAAACGACACCGGAACTGCTCGATGAAGTCACCAACCTGATCATGTCACGTCTGGCGGAAACAGGCGGAGTCGACTACACCCCGGTCGGCATGGAAGACGAAGAGGGAGCAGACCGGCGAGTTGTTCCAGACGCGGCTCAGGAACAACTCTCTGCTTAGTTGCAGGGTGCGTCTCGACGCACCTTTGACTGATAACGTGGTGCGTCGAGACGCCCAGCACGAGGCAACAACGCGACAATGCTTCTCCGGCGAGCCAACGAGATTCTCACACGCACCTTCCGATCGCCTCGCAATCCGCCACGGCGCTGGAGACAGCTTGCTCAACGAATTCACACTGAAGCGTTGAAACTGGAATCTCAATCCGACTCAGACAGGCGACAGGCTGCCGCGGCGCTGCGTTACCGCGCGCGATCCGGTGAACCGCTCGGTCGTCTACTCCCGGAAGCGTTTGCTGCGGTGGTCGACGCTTCGCGCCGACATCTCGGACTGACGCATTACCCGGTTCAGATTCTCGGCGGCATCGCGCTGCATCACGGGTGCATTGCTGAGATGCAAACCGGCGAAGGCAAGACTCTTGTCGCCACCTTGCCGGTCTTTCTGAATGCGTTGCGCGGGTTGCCGATTCACGTCGCCACCGCGAACGACTACCTCGCCCACCGCGACGCTAATTGGATGCGTCCGGTCTATGAATCGTTGGGCTTAACCGTTTCAGCCATCACTGGTGACATGGCGCCTGCGGAACGGCGGGCAGCCTACGACTGCGACATTACTTACGGAACGGCGAAAGAGTTCGGTTTCGACTTTCTGCGCGACCGACTCGCTCTTCGAAACAACGGGCAGTCTGAATCGCCATTGTTTGCGGATTCGCTCGCGACGCCAATTCTGATGTCACTGTCAAACCAAAACGCGAGCGGCCATCAGGCTTCCACAGCGCAGCGTCCGACTGTCCAGCGTCACCCGCTGCATTTTGCATTGATCGACGAGGCCGACAGCCTTCTGATCGACGAAGCCAGAACGCCGCTGATCATCAGCAGCGAGGCCGGCGACCAGCGAACAAAGGAAGCACTCTTTCGCTGGTGCGCGGCGGCGGCGAAGAAGTTCCACATCGGCGAGCACGTTTTGCGTGACGAAGAGTCCGGGCAGTTCAATCTGACTCCGGCGGGCTATCGGCTGGTTCGATCGTTGCCACGTCCGCCGCTGCTGAATGAACTTCCGATGTCTGACATCACCGACGGAGTCGTTCGCGCGACTTACGTCGCCGACACGCTGAAGCTGGACGAGCATTACGTCGTCAAAGACGGCAAGGTCTACATCGTCGACGAATACTCGGGACGCATCGCGGAAGGACGCAAGTGGCGAAACGGTGTACATCAGGCGATCGAAGCACGCGAACTGGTCGAGATTTCACCACTCACCAGCCACAGCGCACGGATCACCGTGCAGGAACTGTTCGGCCAGTACGATCGCATTTCCGGCATGACGGGAACCGCCGCGACGGCTGCTCATGAATTTCTCAGCGTTTACGGACTACC
>JADHNX010000270.1 GCA_016779365.1 Planctomycetaceae bacterium | reverse complement strand
ATCGCTCTGTCGGGTCTTGCATTCACATTGTTGTCGTCACCGGTGACGGCTCAAAAGAAAGGCAAGTCGCGTCCGATGACGACCGCCCAATTGATGTCGGGACTGGTCAAGCCGCAACTGGTCGCCGTTCAGGGACATGTCGCTGAAGAGAAGGCTCCCGAAGGCGAAGACGGCTGGAAATCTCTGACGACGAGCATCGCCCTGCTAAACGAGTCCAGCTACACGATGATGGAAGACGACCGCTGCCCGGACAAAATCTGGGCCGACGCGTGCGAGATCCTTCGCAAGGCAACCGAGTTCGGGCTGAAGAGTGCTGCGAAGCAGGACGCTGCCGGAGTTCGAGCGTCGATCGAAGGCATCACCGCTTCCTGCAAAGCGTGCCACGCCGAGCACAAGTACAAAAAGCAGTAGTGTCAGTGAGTTTAAAATTTCCATGTTCAAAGCTCCGTGACGTCGGTTCCAGCATCGGTTTACTGACTTCCGCATTTCAGTCAAAAGGTTTCTGCCATGAGCGACACTTCTGCCCAAGCATCTTCTCGTCGTGATTTTCTGAAAGACTCCGGGCGCATTGCGGGGGCGGCTGCTCTCGTGGGAGCCGCCGGCTCGCATGTCCACGCGGCATCCGACAGCACCATTCAACTTGCACTCGTCGGCTGTGGCGGACGAGGAACAGGTGCCGCCTCAAACGCTCTGTCCGTCAACAATGGACCGATCAAACTCGTCGCCATCGCCGACGTTTTTGAAGATCGTCAGAAAAACAGTTTCACCGGCCTGAGCAACCAGTTCAAAGACAAGGTCGATGTTCCCGACGAGCGTAAATTTCTCGGCTTCGATGCGTACAAAAAAGCGATGGACTGCCTGAACCCTGGCGACATCGTCATTCTGACCACGCCTCCCGCCTTCCGCTGGCTGCACTTCAGTTACGCCATCGAACGCGGCCTGAACGTCTTCATGGAAAAACCAGTCACGGTCGACGCGCCGACCACGGTGAGAATGATCGAACTCGGCAAAAAGGCTCAGGAGAAAAACCTGAAAGTCGGCGTTGGCCTGATGTGTCGCCACTGTAAAGCTCGCGGCGAACTCGCCGACCGGATTCACTCCGGAGAAATCGGCGACGTACTCACGCTCAGAGCGTACCGCATGGCCGGCCCAACCGGTTCGGCAGCAGTCGGCCCGGCTCCGGAAGGCACCAACGAACTGGAATGGCAGATTCGAAACTTCCACGGATTCCTGTGGCTGAGCGGTGGCGCCGTCAGTGACTTCCTGATTCACAACATCGACGAAGGCTGCTGGGCAAAAGGTGCATGGCCAGTGTCGGCTCAGGCTTGCGGAGGTCGGCACTATCGCTTCGACAAGAACGGCAATCCGGCAATCGATCAGAACTTCGACAGTTACTCGATCGAGTACACCTTCGCCGACGGCACCAAACTGTTCGTCGATGGTCGAACAATTCCGGGCTGCCATCAGGACTTTGCCACCTACGTCCACGGCTCGAAGGGCTCAGCTGTGTTCTCGTCACGTGGCCACCTGCCGGCTCGCAGTCGCATCTACAAGGGTCAGAATTTTGTCAAAGACGATCTGGTCTGGGCGTACCCGCAGCCAGAACCGAATCCCTACCAGGTCGAATGGGACGACCTGATCCACGCCGTGCGAGAAGACCTTCCATACAACGAAGTCGAGCGTGGAGCGATGGCCAGCATCGTGACGTCGATGGGACGAATGGCCGCTCACACCGGTCGGCTTATCACGATGGACGAAATGATGAAGCACGATCACGAGTTCGCTCCCGATCTTGCAAA
Source organism: Planctomycetaceae bacterium (assembly GCA_016779365.1). Classification (GTDB taxonomy): domain Bacteria; phylum Planctomycetota; class Planctomycetia; order Planctomycetales; family Planctomycetaceae; genus JABMPE01. The sequence goes on along the minus strand of JADHNX010000270.1, from coordinate 5,319 downwards.
TCTGTCATTCGATGGCGTGCCGCCAATCCAGTTGAAGGATGGCAAGTATCCGATCCCGATGCCCGGCATTACCAAGAATCGCGAGTACGAAGGCTGATCGTTTTGAAAAAACGCTGCCGGGAATTCGGGTTCTACAGAGGCCGTTTCCCGGCAGCAGGCTTCGCAGAGGCAAGCAAAATCCAACCGTCGCCTGCCGAACTCGCCGCATCGTTGCTGGACTTTGTTCCAAAATCATGGTTTGTCTGGCATCTCACAAACCATTGCCTCACGAACGCTGATAATCCAGAGACAATCCGCAGCCCAGGCTGTGGGAATTTTCGATTCCTCAACCAGATTATCAGCAAGACATCACTGCGTTCGACAGTTTGGTTTTCCCCGCACACTTCGTGTTAGCCGGTGAAGCAGTTTGGAGTCTGTGTAATCCCGTCCGGACATTACAGGAAACGGAATTCCATGCGAAACCTGACACTCTTCGCAATCTCGTCTCTCCTGTTCGCGTCCTGCGCATTGCACACCCCCAACACAGAGGTGTCTGATCTTCGCGTTGAGCTGAGCGACTGTCCGGTCCACGGAGAAGCGTTGATCGAAACCACACAAACCGTTGACGGCTCGCGTATCTCAGAACATCCGCTTTATTGGCGATTCCGTGATGCATTATTTCCGGTCGCATCCACCCCCTCAGACGATGGGGATCTGACGCGGGTCAAGTATTGCCGCACTTGTCGAGTCGCTAAAGCCCTCTGTGAAAACGATAAAGAATACAACGCGTTGTTTTGGAATTTACCGGTTGATGATAAATCCCGAGCGGAGCATAATCGCAAAGTCGACGGGTTCATCGAGCGGCAAAGGCAACAACTGAATAGAGCAATGCCTTTGCCTACCGAATAGTCGTTCCCTCCATCGAAAAACCGGCTAACAATCAATTGCACCGGAGCCGCCGGCTACGTCGGTTCTGCACTCCACATCAACCTTGGCGGGCCGGTGAATTCGGCCGTTACGTCTCTCAGATAAGCGACCAATTCTGACCACGAGAACGCACCTGGAAACGGCTTGTCTCTGAACGAGGCCCCGGCGATGACAGATAACAGATCCCCAATAGAAAAAAACAGCCCCGACGATTCCGGCTGGGGCGAGTGTCCGCCCGGAGAAATTTCGGGAATGCTCAATCGCCTGTCCCGTCAGCGGAAACTCGCAGCGTCTGCGAAGATTTCAGCTGTCGCGGCTGCGCTGCTGGTCGGAGCCGGAATCTGGCAAACATTACCCGTCACCACTCAGCGGACGGAAACTCGTGACGGCGAATACCAGTTTGGCTCGATCTGCTGCTCGGACGTCATTCAGTACGCGGCGGCGTTCAAAAAGGGCGAACTGGACACAGAAAGAATGGCTCAAATCCGTCAACACATCGCCGAGTGCCCGCATTGCAGACCTGAGTTCGAAAAAGACGCCAATCAAACGCAGTCATTGCTCGACAACAGGCATGGCCGAATTGGAACGGCATCGCTGGCGCATTCCGGCCTGCTGGTCACGACTCGCTAAACAGTCCGACAATCTGCTGCCACAAACGCGCAGGCAAACTGCTGTAAAGCGTAGTTGATCCTCGATCGTCTGGCGGGCAAATTCAACGACGGAGCACACCTCGGTCCATGAGCCAGATTGCTTCGCAAAAGCCGAAAGGCCAACGCACAAAGCAAAAGACGCGCCGCCAGAGTGAATTCCCGATCCGATCTGGCCCGATTCGAAGATGTCTTCAATAATGCTCGCGTCGATGGATTTTCGACGATCAACAAGTCCGTCGATTGCCGATGAATGCAGCACTGACATGCAGCGAAAATCAAATCTCTCTTCCTGAAATCCGACGGAGGTTCCAAACCCAATCGACTGGCTCGGACGACCAACGGTGAGTGCCTGGCACTACCGCGTTCCGCCATTCTTCAAGCGACTCTGCCGTCGCATTCGTCGAGAGATTTGACATAAGAAAGCCGCGTCTTCTTAGGAAGTCGCGGCTTTCTTTTTTTCAAAGACAGTCACGCCCCGACTCGTCAGTGAGCCCTTCCACGGTCGCTCCGCATCGGACATCAAAACCAGGGCACCGATGCCCGCTTCAAAGGCGTTTCCATCGAACTTTGGTCAATAATTCACGGGAATCATTGACCGGCACAATCCTTGCTGCCGATCTATTCTAGAAGAAACATGCCGGTCAGTTTTCAAAGGGCAGGAAGCTACTTCCGAAAACAGACATTCGTCCACACTTGAATCCGCAAGGTCCGATGGAATGGTCACAAACGCAGCGACTCTAAAAGCGGCAGACGGCGACGCGATGAGACATCTCAGTGGCTGGCATCGTTACCGGCTGGTCAAACGATGCCAGACGCTCGAAGCCGCTCAGGCCGTGATGAAACAATTGAAAGATCGAGGGCAGGCATCGCAGCTCGTGATGGACAATGGCCTTTCGGTCGTCACTCAACGAAACTGACACTGCGTCAGGATTCGCCGTTCTGATTAGTTGAGCTTGCAGGCTGGTTTCGCGACGCAGCAGCCAGTCTGCGACTGGAATTTCTGGAGCTTTGAGGTGGGAGAGATCGAAGAGTCGCGGTACGACCTAGTCGTGATTGGTACCGGCCCTGGCGGCGAAGGAGCCGCGATGGAGGCCACCAAACAGGGGCAGCACGTAGCCGTCGTCGAGAAGCAAGCTCTGATTGGCGGTAACTGCACGCACGTCGGGACGATCCCGAGTAAATCGCTTCGCTCCGCAATTTCGCGGCTGACCGAAGTCAACGCGAACCGCTATTTTCGCGAAGCCGGAGTTTCGATCCATCTTGGATTTCGAGACCTGAGGCGTGGTGCCGCATCCGTTATCGAGAAACAGGTTGGGATGCGCCGCGGATTCTACGACCGAAACGACGTCGACGTTTATCACGGACAGGCGTCATTCCGCGACAACGAATCTGTCATCGTCGAACTCCCACACGGTCGGCAACAGATCCTTTCCGCAAAATCTTTCGTCATCGCGACCGGCTCGCGACCATACCGCCCCGCCGGTATTGACTTCAGCCATCCCCGCATCTTCGACAGCGATACGATTCTCAACCTCGAAGAAACACCTCGGTCGCTAACGATCTACGGAGCCGGCGTCATCGGTTGCGAATACGCGACGATGTTTCGCAACCTCGACGTCAAACTGAATCTTGTCAACACTCGGGACAAGCTGCTTGAGTTTCTCGACGATGAAATCATCGACGCACTCAGTTATCGGATGCGTGACACGGGCATCCGACTGCGGCACAGCGAATCGTTTGAAAAAGTCGAACCGCGTGAAGACTGCGTCATCCTGCATCTGAAGTCGGGCAAACAGTTGAAGTCAGACGCGTTGCTCTGGGCGAATGGACGTTCGGGAAACACCGAGTCGCTTGGTCTTGAGAACATCGGCCTGGAAGCCGACCACCGCGGCCAGATTTCAGTGAATGCAAACTTTCAAACGGCGACTCCAAATGTCTACGCCGTGGGAGACGTCATTGGACCGCCGGCTCTCGCCAGCGCGGCGTACATCCAGGGAAGGTTTGCCGCGCGGCACCTGGGCAACAGCGAGTGTGAAGATTTCCGCATGTCGGACATTCCAACCGGCATCTACACCAGCCCGGAAATCAGCTCTCTGGGAAAAACTGAAAAGGAACTGACCGAAGCACGCGTCCCGTACGAAGTCGGGCATTCGATGTTCAAGAACCTCGCGCGAGCCCAGATCGTTGGCAAGCCAGTCGGCATGCTGAAGCTGCTGTTTCACCGCGAAACGCTGGAGATTCTCGGTATCCACTGCTTCGGCACGAGCGCTTCTGAAATCATCCACATCGGACAGGCCATCATGTCGATGCCCCCGCCGCACAACACGCTGGAATACTTCACCAACACAACCTTCAACTATCCGACGATGGCTGAAGCTTACCGCGTTGCCGCGTTGAACGGCTTCAACAGGCTGTAGTTCTGCGGCTAACCGAAGAGTTCCGTCAACGGCGTGCCACCATCGATGACGTGCGTCGGGCGGCCCTGCGGATCTGGAACTCGAAGTTCCGGATCAATGCCCAGGGCGTGGTAGATCGTCGCGGCGAGATCTTCCGGGCTGACTGGCGGAGTCACTGCATAAGCAGCATCGCGGTCGGTTTCTCCATAAAGACCGCCGCGTTTGATCCCGGCTCCGGCAAGAATCGCCGGGAACAGCGTGCTCCAGTGATCGCGGCCCCAGTTTGAATTGGCTTTGGGCGTTCGCCCCATTTCGCCCATACAGACGACGAGTGTTTCGTCGAGCAAGCCACGGTCGTCCAGGTCAGTCAGCAGCGCTGACAATGCCGAGTCCATCGTCGGCAAGAGGTTCTTTCTGACATCATCGCTGTTGCGATGAGAATCCCACGAGTAACCATCCACGCAATCGTAGTGTACCGTCACAAACCGCGAACCGGCCTCGATCAGACGTCGAGCCATCAACGTCGATTGCCCAAACAAATGCCGACCGTAAGTGTCGCGAAGCTTTGCGGATTCGCGGCTCAGGTCCAGCGCTTCGCGAGTTCGCTGCGAAGAAACCAGCGACAACGCTCGCTGTTGAAACTGGTCGTAAGCCTGAATCGACCTTGCCGGAATTCGATTAACGCCTGCATCGAACTGGTCGAGCAGCGAGCTTCGGCGACTCATTCGATCCAGCGTCAACGCGTCGTGACTGACGAGACCTTCAATCTGAAAATTCAGTTCTTCGTCGGTGCAGTCCCGCCAGTAAGGATTGTCGTTGCTGTCCCGTTTCTCGATGCGGGTGTTGACCGGGTCAAATCCTCGCCCAAGCCATCCACCGGTCTCGCCGGGACGGCGAAGCTGAACCCGGTATTCCTGCAACCTTCCCAGGAAGTTCGGCACGACGACATAGCTCGGCATGTCCTTCGCAATTTCAGAACGCCGCTGTGTCAGGTACTCAACAACCGACCCTATCGAAGGCCAGTCTTTCGGTGTCACGTTAAAGCCGCCGCCAATCGGCACCTGCCAGCGATGCCCGGTCTGGATGTAGTGTCCGCCGCCACTGTGATCGTTGAAGTCGTGACTCATGGTCCGCACGACGGTCAGCTTATCCGTTACCTGAGCCGTCTTCGGCAGATGTTCTGAGATCAACAGCCCCGGAGTTCGACAGGCGATCGGCTTGAACGGCCCGCGAATCGCGTCGGTTGCTTCCGGCTTCATATCGACCGTCTCATGCTGAGCCGGTCCTCCGAACAGAAACAGGAAGATCACGTGTTTGGCGCGAGCGTTGTGAAAAGGCAGAGCAGCTTCCGCCGCCAGCAATTGCGG
>JADHNX010000269.1 GCA_016779365.1 Planctomycetaceae bacterium | reverse complement strand
GTTTGATGACGTCAAGGCGCGGTCAGAGTGGCTGACGGAGTTACTCACGAAAGCCAGAGACGATGTTTCGCAAAGCGACGTGCTTGACGGAATTCTGCAAGGTCTGGAAGGTCGACGACGAGTTGAAATGCCAGACGGGTGGAAGGCGGCTTACTCTCGATTGCAGAACAGCGGGGATGAGAATGTTCGGCAGCGCGCGATTAGGCTGGCTCTGATTTTTAACGATGGAGCGGCAATCGATCGACTGAAAGAAGTGGCTGAGGATCGGTCTGCGAAACTGGTCGACCGAGCGATCGCGATCGATGCGCTCGTTGCCAGCAAAGTGGATGGGTTCGAGGCGGTGCTGCTCCGGCTGATCGATGACGACGCCTTGCTCTCAAACGTGCTGCGAGGGCTGGCTGAGTACAACCACCCTGACACCGTGCAGGCGATTCTCGGTCGGTACGCGAAGATGTCCGTCGCCGCGCGGCAACAGGCCATCCAGACTTTGGCGTCGCGTTCGACCTGGGCCGGTCGCCTGTTGTCAGAGATCGAAGCCGGGCGGATTGAAGCAACGGACATTTCGGCTTTTGCCGCGCGACAGGTTCTAAATCTTGGCGATGCCCGGCTGACCGCTCGCTTGAATTCCGTGTGGGGAGAAGTTCGCTCAACACCGAAGGATCGTGCGCGCCGCATCGCAGGCTTTAAGGAACGCTTGACGCCGCACGAACTTTCGCACGGCGATCTGAGTGCTGGTCGAGCGGTGTTCGCAAAGCTCTGCGCGAACTGTCATCAACTGTTTGGCGAGGGACGAAAGGTTGGCCCGGACATCACAGGGGCACAACGAAACAATCTGGATTACCTGCTGGAAAATCTGGTGGATCCGAGTGCTCAGGTGTCGCGTGATTTTCAGATGGAAGTCGTTCAGACGGAATCCGGTCGAGTGGTGACTGGCCTGGTGAAATCGGAAACGGATACGGCGATCACTGTTTCAACGATCGAGTCTGAAATTGTCATTCCGGTTGCCGAAATCGAATTGCGGGAGAAGTCGGACGTCTCAATGATGCCGGAAGGGCAACTCAAGACGCTGACGTTTACGCAGACTCGTGATTTGATCGCGTACCTCGGCAGCGGGAAGCAGGTTCCGTTGCCGGCAGAAGGCGATGGCTGGACGTCCCTGTTCAACGGTCGCGACCTCACGGGCTGGAAAGCGAACCTGAAACCTGAGTCGTTTATCGTTGAGGGTGGGCTACTGAAATCGCACGGCCTCAACGGCATGTCGCATTTGTTTTACGTCGGCGATGACAACAAAGACGACGCCTTCGTTAACTTCGAGTTCGAGGCGGAAGTTCGTGCCGAGCCGAATTCAAACTCGGGCATTTTCTTTCACACCGATCGCGAACTGCGAAACGGCAAGTACCTCAATAAAGGCTACGAAGTTCAGCTCAACAGCACGGCGAAAGAGAAGCGGAAGACCGGCAGTCTGTACGCCGTCGTCGACCTGGCCGAATCGCCGGTGGACGAAACAAAGTGGTTCACACTGAGATTCAAAGTCGACGGCAGACACATCGAAGTCTGGCTGAACGGCAAAAAAGTCAACGACTACACCGAGCCTCCAAACCCCGAACGCCCCGCTTCACGAGCAAAACGTCTGATCGACCCAAATGGCGGCGCAATCGCCATCCAGGCTCACGACCCCGACAGTGTGTTCTACTTCCGGAGTATCCGAATTCGGAAACTGCCGTAAGCTCCCGCCATCAATCGGTCGTGTGAGGTCAGAGGTCTTCTCTGGATGAGGACTCGGTCGTTACTTTTGGTCGGCTAAGCAGACTGATACCCCAGACAGTAAATGAGGCCACCATGCCGGGAAGCAGTTTGAAGATGTGGGCGTCGTAGCCGGTGGCGTTCCAGGCGATGACGGTGGCAACTCCAGCGGTCATCATCAGGGCAACAGTGAGTGACGACAGCCGAACGTGGAACAGTCGCAGGATCAACGCCGGGCCGAGGCCGGCTCCGAGGGCCGACCACGCGATCAGGACAAGGGTAAAGACGCCTTGTCCGGCAAACAGAGCGATCGATAGCGCCAGTACTGTGACCGCCAGCGTCGCCAGCTTTCCTGCAATGTAAGAGTCTTTCCAACGCGGGTTGATGTCCTGTGTGATCGCACCGGAACAGACGAGGATCTGCGAATCCGCAGTCGACATGGTTGCGGCGAACAACCCGGCCAGTGTCAGGCCGATCAGAACATCCGGGAGCAGGCGGCGGGCCATTTCGGGCATGGCAAGCTCAGTCGCCGCTGATTCGCTCATGCCGGCGGTCAGAGGGATGTCCAGCAGGTCGGGCATCAGAGCTCGAGCGTAGAGTCCGACGGCAATACTCGCCACAAAAAAAGGAATGAACCACAGGAAGTACACATTGCGGGCTCGGGAAATGTCGTCGACAGAACGGATCGCCATGAAGCGAACCAGAATGTGCGGCTGACCGATCGCCCCGAAACCGCCAAACGTCATTCCCAGCAGGTACATAGCGAAGCCGAACTCCAGGTCTCGCGGGAACCATTCGACAAGCATTGGATCCTGAGTTCTGAGATTGATCCAGACGTCGGACGGGCTGCCGACTTCAAAGCTCGCGGCGACAAGCAGAGTGGCCATTGCCGTAATCATCACGAACGACTGAGCGGCGTCCGTCCAGATGGATGCTCGGATCCCCCCCGAGAAACAGTACAGGACAACGATCACTGCTCCAATCACTGCCCCAAGTCGCGGGTCCCAGCCAAACAGTGTCTGCAGGGCCGTGCTGCCCGCCTTCAACTGAGCGGCTGCGTAGACGCCGAGCAGCACGAACGTAAGCAGTCCCGCCAGTGCAACGATGACTCGCCGCGAGCCCTCGCTGTGACTTCCCAGCAAAGCCGGGACGGTCGCAACGCCCGCCTCTTCCGACTGACGTCGCACTCGTGGATGCACGAACAGCCACGCAACCAAGTCGCCCACCACCCAGCCAACCATCATCCACACTGATTCGATGCCAACTCGGTATGTGTAGGCGATCTGACCGATGAACATGAATCCGCTATTATTAGTTGCTACTGCAGATAATGCTGCCAGCCACGGCGCCACGGATCGGCCTGCCACAAGATAGTCGTCGGTCGTGTTTCGAGCTTTCAATGATGAAGCCACGCCGATCGCCACGAAGACTGCAAGAAACACCAGGAAACTGGCAATGACCGTGGACATGGGAATTTTTTCTGTGAGATTGGCGTCGCAAGTCATTTAAGAGAAATGAATTAAGGCGACGATCGTTCGATGGCGAGAGACGGCTATGGAGCAGACCGTCGAATGCTTCGACTGGTTCAGGCGATCGGGGCGGTGATCGCTCAAGTTGCGATTTGCCCCCTTGAAATTGTGTGGGCGTTGAGTATGGTGCATGCCTAAGCAATAAATGCAAGGCTAAATAGTTCTTGCAGAGCATTCCATCCGGGTGTGATGGTTGGGTACCAACTTCGCTAAAGCCTCAGAGCTAAACCTTCAAAGTATGCCGGAGTCCGTGAAACAGGGGTTCACTCTTCGACGTCCGAGTCTCGACGATGCCGCCTGGATTTGGCGGCTGGTTCGCGAGACTGGCGTGCTCGATGAGAACTCATCGTATGCGTACCTGCTGTTGTGCCGTGACTTTGCTGAGACATGTCTCGTGGCGGAGCGGGATTCTCAGCTTGTCGGGTTCGTGACGGCGTACCGTCCACCGTCGCGGACGGATGTGTTGTTTGTCTGGCAGATCGGCGTCAGCTCGATGGCTCGCCGCCAGGGGCTTGGGTTGCTGATGCTTACTGAGCTGGTTTCTCGTTGCCGCTGCGAGGGTGGCTACGGAGTTTCATTCGTCGAGGCGACTGTCACGCGGTCCAACCAAGCATCCCAGAGGCTGTTCGCGTCGCTGGCGAAGCGTTTGCAGGCACGATTAGTTCATGGCGAAGGATTCCGACAGACACACTTCCGTTTTGGTCATCACGAAGCCGAGCCTCTGATTCAAATCGGGCCGATCGCTGACGGTTGACGACGGCTTCGGCAATCGAGGTTGCAGCCCAGGATGGTCAGGCTGCACCTGGGGTCGACGCACTTTTCAGTGACTCTCAGGCATGATTCGACAAACTCACTACCCATTCAGGAGCCACGATTTGATGGACATTTTCGAAAGGCTTGAGAGCAACGTCCGCGGTTACTGCCGCGCGTTTCCAACGGTGTTTGAAACCGCGAGCGGTCATACGATGATTGACGAGAGCGGTCGTGAGTACATCGACTTCTTCGCCGGCGCCGGGGCGTTGAACTACGGGCATAATCATCCGGTTCTGAAGCGGCGTCTCATCGAGTATCTCAGCGGCAACGGCATCGTACATTCTCTCGACATGGCGACATCGGCCAAGCGCCGTTTTCTTGATACCTTCGAAGAGGTCATCCTGCAGCCGAGGAATCTCGACTACAAAGTCATGTTTCCTGGGCCGACGGGCACGAACTCTGTGGAAGCCGCGCTCAAACTGGCTCGCAAAGTAACCGGTCGGCACAACATCGTTTCGTTTACCAACGGCTTCCACGGCATGACGCTCGGTTCGCTGGCGCTCACGGGAAACAGCGGTAAGCGTGCCGGAGCAGGGGTGCCGCTCAGCCATGTCAGTCATATGCCGTACTGCGATTACCTGGGAACGGAAGCTGACACGATTGCTCAACTGGAGCGATTCCTGGAAGACTCAAGCAGCGGTCTTGATCTGCCGGCGGCGTTCATCCTCGAAACGGTGCAGGCCGAAGGCGGTGTCAACGTGGCGACTTCCGGCTGGCTGAAGGCGCTGGCTGAACTCGCTGCACGTTACGAAGTTCTACTGATTGTCGATGATATTCAGGTAGGCTGTGGCCGTACCGGGCCGTTTTTCAGTTTCGAGTCCTTCGGGCTGCAACCGGACATCGTCTGCCTGTCGAAGTCGTTGTCCGGTTACGGGCTACCATTCGCGATTACTCTGATGAAGCCGCACCTCGACGCGTTCGATCCCGGCGAACACAACGGCACGTTCCGCGGCCACAACGCTGCGTTCGTCACCGCGACGGCTGCACTCGACGAATTCTGGCGCGACGACGAGCTGTCTCGCAAAGTCCACCGCGATGCCGAACTGATCAGAGACACGCTGCTTGATCTTGCGACTGATTACGACGCCGAGATCCGCGGACGGGGCATGATTCAAGGCATCCAGTTCGAAACTCCGGATGTAGCCAGTGAGATCTCACGAGCGGCCTTCGAGCGTGGGCTGATCATCGAAACCGCTGGTCCGAAGGATGATGTCGTCAAGGCACTGCCCCCACTCACGATCACAGATGAAGGACTTCGTGAGGGGCTCGGCATTCTGCGGGAAAGCGTTGAGGCTGTCATGTCTCGCGAGTTTGTAGATTCGAACAGGTAGCCTGACTTCGACACAACCGTACGGTGCGGCAAGGTTCGGCGTGACGACGCAGGCTCGGGGGCCGACAACTGACGCCTTTGCCAACCGGCAAATGACTCAATGATTCACAAAAAAGACACGATCGACGCAACAGTATGAAAATCGTACGACTTAACGATCTCAAGGGCACAGACCGTGAGGTCATTAGCCCCGATGGCTGGACCAGTTATCGTTTTTTGCTGGCTGGAGATGGCATGGGCTTCTCGATGCACGAGACAGTCTTCCCGGCGGGGCTCGAATTTCAGATGTGGTACAAGCATCACCTCGAAGCGGTGTACTGCTACTCGGGCACGGGCGTTATCACCAATCTCGAAACTGATGAGCAGCACGATATCGCTCCCGGCACGCTTTACGCCCTCGACAAACACGACCGGCACATTCTGAAAGCGCACACGGAATTGCGCCTTGTCTGCACATTCAACCCGCCGGTTACCGGGCGGGAGATTCACGACGAAGACGGCGCTTACGCCCTGTCTGACGATGGTACGCCGAGTTAAGGGATTACGGACTGGCAAGTAAAGAGTTCAACATCATGACTACCGCAACATTCACCGATCCCTACCACTCTCGAACAACCGACACGTGGGAATCTGCGAGTCGGGTTGATCCGACAGTCTGGGGCGATACTTCCGGACCGCTGACCCCGCAGCAACTGGAGAGTTACCAGCGAGACGGTTTCCTGTTCTTTCCCAATCTGCTCACCGGTCGCGAAGTCGAGTCGCTCGTCGCCGAAGCAAAGTCTCTGTCTGCCGAGTGGCCCTCTGAACGAGCTGGTCTCGTTCGCGAGCCGGATTCGGACGTTGTGCGGTCGATCTTCCGGTTGCATCACTTCAGCGATCTCTATCAGCGGTTGTTTGCCGACGCACGACTCGTTGGCAAAGCACGCCAGTTGCTCGGTTCGGACGTCTACATCCATCAGTCGCGCATCAACTACAAGCCGGCTTTGGACGGTAAAGAATTCTTCTGGCATTCCGACTTTGAGACCTGGCACGTCGAAGACGGTATGCCTCGGATGAGAGCGGTCAGCATGTCGGTGTTTTTAACCGAAAGCCACGAGTTCAATGGCCCGCTCATGCTGATCCCCGGCTCGCACGAAACATACATTCGCTGCGCCGGCGAGACTCCGGTCAATCACCACGAACAATCACTTCGCCGTCAGGAATACGGCGTCCCCAGTCGCGAGGCTCTCAAACAACTGGTTCACCAGAGCCGCGGCATTGAAGCCCCGAAGGGATCGGCTGGCTCAGTCGTCTTCTTTGAATGCAACACGATGCATGGTTCGTGTGGCAATCTGAGCCCTGAGCCACGCGTCAACCTGTTCGCTGTTTACAACAGCGTCGAAAACTCGCTTGTTGATCCATTCTGTAATCGCCCACCCCGTCCCGCGTACCTTGCCGAACGCGAGGTCACGGCGATCGATTAGCCACGAAACGACAAGCCGCAGACGTTGGCGTGAAGTTTTTCGAGCCCATCGCTCGAACTCTTGCAGCCCTGGCGACGCTTCCCGCGCCTGTCACTGCGCCGACGGCTAACCGGTCAGACCTTCCGGGCGAACATCCAATTCCGGAGTGAGAACAGGTGCTGCATCCAGACGCTCAGCGTCCATCAGTTCGACGATTCGCTCCAGAGCCTTGAGTAGCCCCAACCGCTCAATTGGATCGAGGGTTTCGAGTCCTTCGAGAAACTGCT
>JADHNX010000268.1 GCA_016779365.1 Planctomycetaceae bacterium | reverse complement strand
CTGGCTGCTTTAATGCCGAAGATGCGGTCCGAGTCGCTCGACTTGGTCGTGAGATTCTGGAAGGCCTGGAAAACCCCGGAGCGGACTGGGTCAAACTGGAAGTGCTCGGCGACACGAAAACGCTGCTGCCGGATCCGGTTGCGACTTTGCAGGCGACTGAGACGCTCGTCAAAGAAGGCTTTCAGGTTTTGTGCTACACAACCGACGATCCGATCACGGCGAAACGTTTGAAAGATGCGGGCGCCACGTCAGTCATGCCGGCCGGCAGCCCGATCGGCAGCGGGCAGGGAGTGCTCAACCCGAACAATATCCGCATTTGCCTGGAGTATCTGAAGGGCGACGACCCGGACTACCCGATGATCATTGACGCGGGTGTTGGCTCGGCCAGCGACGTCGCCTTTGCGATGGAGCTTGGTTGCGACGGCGTGCTGCTGAACACGGCCATCGCCAGCGCGACCAAACCGCAAATCATGGCCGAAGCGATGAAGCACGCATGCCTCGCCGGGCGTCAGTCGTTTCTCGCGGGACGGATTCCGAAGAAGCTTTACGCCACAGCGTCCAGCCCCGAGACCGGCATCATCAGCCCGTCGGTCCGTTAATCAGAACAGCGCCTTTTGCCGTTTTGGCGGCGTTGTTTCCAACGGGCAGATCTTCAGCGTGTAGGAATCGGTCGAAACTTTCTCACCGCGCGTCAGCTTTTGAGCGACGCTTGCTCCCACCGGGTAGTGCCGACTCAGCACGTCGATCGCTTCTCCAGGCGATGCGGCAAGAAACCGGCCGCGGTTGTTGTCAGAAGTTTCCACAAGAACCACGACCGGCATTGAATTTTCTCCGAATTGCTGACTCAACAAACTCAAACGGGTCGACGTCTACGTGCCGGCAACCGGCGAACGCTGCTGAGCCAGCTCCTGCATGAAGCCCATCATTCGCTGCGACGTTTCGTAAGGATCGGGAACGACGCCCTCAGCCAGCATTGCGTTGGCGAAGAATTGCTGCCCGCAGGTCTTGATAAACTCTGTGTGTTCGTCGTTGGCCGACAAGCTCGCCAGATGTTCGACCAGCGGATGTTTTGGATTGATTTCCAGAATCCGTTTGGAGAGTTGGAAGTCGTCGCTGGCGCGGCTCATCACCTTCTGCAATTGAGCACTCATCGCTCCTTCGGGGTTGACCAGACAGCAGGCACTGTTAGTCAGCCGTTTTGATTCTCGAACATCTTCCACCGAGTCGCCAAGTGCTTCGCGGAACAGATTCAGAACGGTGCCGAAGCCAGCCGGCGGACCAGACTTCTTTTCGTCTGATGCTTCGCCGTCTTCCGCATCTGCAGACGATTCCAGCTCCGGCAGATCGACTTCTGAGGAATCGATCGAAACGAGTTCTTTGTCCTCGAACTTGTGAACGTGATTGAGGACAAACTCGTCGACAGGGTCGATCAGGTAGAGCACTTCCAGATTGCGAGAGCGGAAAGCTTCCAGGTTTGGATTCTTCTCGATCGTGGCCAGGCTTTCGCCACTGACGTAGAAGATCTGCTTCTGATCTTCGGGCATCCGCGACACATAATCGTCGAGCGAAATTATCGCTTTGCGGTCATCACCGTGTGACGATCGGAACCTCAGGAGTTTTGCGAGTGTGTCACGATTCTCGAAGTCACTGGCGACACCTTCTCGGAGTGTTGTCCCGAACTGTTCGTAGAATTTTGCGTAGCCTTCGGGAGAATCTTTGGCGATCCCTTCAAGGTGGTTGAGCACTTTCTTGACCAGCACCTTGCGAATTTTTCGGAACACCGTGTCGTCCTGCAAAGCCTGCCGGGACACATTGAGCGGCAAGTCGGCGGAATCAACGAGTCCGTAAATAAATCGCAGGTATTCAGGCAACAGTTCGCGACAGTTGTTTTGAACAAGGATTCGCTTTGCGCACAAGCTGAGGCCGTGTTCGTCCTTGCCAAAACCCATCAATTCGAAATTTGTCGCGGGGCAGTAGAGCAGTGCGTGAAACTGGAATGGCGAATCACTCGTCAGATGCAAGTGCCACAAGGGTTCTTCGTGAGTTCGCTTCGAAAGGTAACCGTAGAAGTTCTTGTATTGCTCGTCGGTGACCTGAGACTTCGGTTCAACCCAGATGGGTGTCTGATCGTTGACGTGCTCTTCGCCAAGGCGGATTGCGTAAGGCACGAACGTCGAATACTCAGTCAGGATATGCTTCAGCCGGGTGGTCTGAGTGAACTCGGTCAGATTTTCCTTCAAGTGAAGGCGAATTTGTGACCCTCGTTCCAGACCTTCCGCAGGCTCGATCGTGAACTGTCCGCTGCCGTCGGATTCCCATCGCCAGCCTGATTTTTCCTGGTAGCTTCGAGTCAGCACTTCGACACGATCAGCCAGCATGAATGCCGAGTAGAAGCCGACGCCGAACTGGCCGATCAGCGAGACGTCGTCTTTGGCACCCTCGCCGAGCTTCTTCAGGTACTCGAGCGACCCGCTGTGAGCGATCGTTCCCAGGTTTTGAATCAGCTCGTCATGAGTCATGCCGATACCGTTGTCACGGATCGTCAGGACACGATTTTCTTCATCAGGCTCAAGCGAAATCTCCAGCCTGGCGTCGTCTCCGAACTCTTTCTGAGTCAATGAAATGTGCCGGAACTTATCGAGTGCGTCGGACGCGTTCGACACAAGTTCTCGAATCGCGATTTCTTTGTTCTGATACAACGAATGAGAAAGCAGGTGCAGAAGCTGTGAGATCTCTGCCTGAAAGGTGAACTCTTGCGGTGCTGTCTCGGTAGTCATCTTCACAGTCTCCGTTACTCAAAAGCGATAACAAATTCGCAGCTGACTGTAGACGCATTCGCCTTGTAGTAGCGACAAGGTGCGGTTGTCGGATGTTAGTTGCGGCAGCAATGGGCAATCAACAAACCGAACTGCCTTTTCAGTGACGTTCACAAACCAGTCGGCAAAACGAAGTCAGCCCTCGTCAGATAGTACTGACGAGGGCTGAATTGACTTCGTTATGGTCGAGCTGTTGCCGTTAGTTTCTTGGAACGACTGGATTGAAACCTGCAGAACCTCGCTTACCGAATGGCTCAATCCTGCTCGGATCGATCCCGTTGAGTGAACTTGCCGAACCGATGAGTGCGGCAAAGTCGGCATACTTACCCGCATCGCGGGACAAGATGTCGCCTGATGGGAATTCTCCCACCAGGTCAGCGATCCCGATCGCGGCAACATTAAAGAGATCGAGGTCAGTCGAATGCTCGGCAAACGACTCGATGATCATCTGCCACTTCCGCCGTTCAGTTGGAGACTCGATAGCGACACCAGATTCCGGAATCTGCCGGATATCGAAGTCTGGATTATTCGGGTTGCCATCAATGTCGGCGACCGGACCGCGAATTGGACGAGTCGCAGGTAATTCGGAAAGTCGTAAGTCGTCGACGAGCGTAATCACAGTCGTGATCGTTTGGCCGTTCTGAGTGACGGTGCGGGTGAGTGTGCTTTCGAAATTCGAATCGGCAACGGCAATGTTGCTGTCGAAGAAGTCTCCGTTGTGAAAAATTGTTTCTTCAAGGAACGCACGACCGATGTACTGAACGAAGGGGTTGTCCGGCTCTCCAAAGATGGTCTGTCGATCGCGGAAAAACGCTCGGTCTTCGTCAGTAGCTCCAGCAAGCGGGCTGTTCGACCCGAAAGTGAGTGGAATCTCGTTGTCTTCACTCCATAGCAACGGAAAAGTTGCACGTCCCCGATAGTCGACAGCTTGATTGAATCCCTGGTCGTCGAGTCGGTCAAGATGAAAGTGTGAATCGGAATTCGACAAACCAGCTTGCCGGACTAAACGGTCGGCAGTGCGAGTTGATGTCAATCCAGTTCGAGACAACTCTCGGCGAACGACGTCATCAAGAGTTGTGAATGGCGCCACTCCCGGTGCCCAGACATTGTTAATATCTTCAAAACCTCGCTGGTAGCTGATTGGATTCGCTGTTGTTTGAAGAAGTGGCGGCAAGTTGATATCCAAACCAGCGAGCGAATCTCTGATCGCAGTAAACGTTTGAACAACTCGTTCGAAACGTGCTGGATCCGTCCTCTGCTCAAAATTAATGATTCGGTGAATTGGAACATTGCCACGGTTAGTTGTTGTCGTTGCGCCCCCGAAAGTACTCGTTCCGTTGATCATCTGGTTTGAACCATCGTCGTCAAAAAGTACCTCGTCGACTTCCACGATAAAGCCAAGTGGATCTCCGAGTACTGCATCACCGACGAAAACGAAATCGCCAGGTTTAATCTGACCGGGCAGGTTCGGCATTGTGTTGTCCTGGAAGTCGAGAACAACGCCGCCTGTCATGGCGTTAAAGGTAACTCTTGCAAACCCTCTGAGCGGAGTGGGATTGACAACGGCGATGTCTTGCAAGTCCCCAGGGTTTCCGAAGATGCTATTAAATTCGGTGTTGTTTCCGGCGAGGATGTCGTCACGATTTGACTGAAGAAACTGAATCGCCAGCTCTACCTGCTGCATGGCAATCAGGTGGTTGTTGATAATGCTGCGGGCAGCGTTCGTTAGTCTCGGGTCGTCCAGGTTTGCGCGAGTGACTTGCTGAATCAAAGAGATCCGTTCCGGGTCCAATAGTCCATCAAAGAGGAACTGAACATCAGGCAGGTTCAGGACTTCTGGAGCAAGGAGTGCCGGAATGCCTGCATCAGACGCCGGTGCGTTGATATCCGCTTGAGCCTGCGCCTTATTTGGCAGTGATGAGGCCAGGGCCAGTAAGGCGGCGATTAGGAGTGTTCGTTGCATTGATCCACCTGTTTGTAAAATTGCTACCACTAGAGTGAGAGAGCTGGTGCCATTCTTTCTGACCTCAGGCCGCGCATCCTGTGCAGCGGTTGAGACTCTAACCTCGGTCAGCCAGTTCCGTCAAAGAGAATTTCGGCTTCGACGCGAACTTTCAATCGACGCAAACAGTGGAATAACATGACTTTCCGGCATCGGGCGATGGTCGCCGCAGATTGACAGGTAGCTCCGATACCCGTTCCACGTCGTGTCGGTCTTTGGCGGGACGATTTCGTGAGCGGAATTAACGGATATGAGTTCGCCTAAGAACTCGTCGGACCAGCGGCTTTGACTTCGGGGCTGACGCCGCTTTCGTATTCTTTGAAATTGTCGACGAAAAGTGTCGCGAGTTTCGAGGCCGTGCGGTCGTACTCTTCGGGGTCGCTCCAGGCGTTTCTCGGGATGAGGATATTCGATGGGACGTTCGGACACTCAGTGATGACGTTGAAACCGAAAGTTGGGTCTTTCGCGACTGGTGCGTCGCTGAGGGTGCCACTGTAAATTGCGTCGATCATCGAGCGTGTATGACTCAGGGGAACTCGTTTCCCGACTCCGTAAGCTCCGCCGCTCCAGCCGGTGTTGACCAGCCAGACTTTCACGTTGTGTTTCCTGATTTTTTCAGAAAGCAGCGAGGCATAGTGGCCGGGATGCCAGACCAGAAACGGGCCACCGAAGCACGGCGAGAATGTGGCTTGAGGCTCCGTGACGCCCATTTCGGTGCCGGCAACTTTGGCGGTGTAGCCGCTGATGAAATGGTACTCGGCTTGCTCCGGCGTCAGGCGACTGAGCGGTGGCAGAACTCCGAAGGCGTCGCACGTGAGAAAAATGACGTGAGCAGGGTGGCCAGCAAGGCACGGAATGCGGGCGTTCTCGATGAAATCAATCGGGTACGCGCCGCGAGTATTTTCGGTGATTGTCGTATCTTCGAAGTCAACGTGATGATGAGCTTTGTCGTAAACGACGTTTTCCAGCACAGCTCCGAAACGTAACGAGTCAAATATCTGCGGCTCTGCTTCGCGCGTCAGATAGACGGCTTTCGCGTAGCAGCCTCCTTCAATATTGAAGATGCCGCTGTCCGACCAGCAGTGCTCGTCGTCGCCGATCAGTTCGCGTTTCGGATCAGCGGAGAGTGTCGTCTTGCCAGTTCCGGAAAGACCAAACAGAACGGCGGATTCGTCGGTCTTCGGGTCAGCCGTTGCCGAGCAGTGCATCGACAGCACGCCTGCCTTGGGCATCGCGTAATTCATGTACGTGAAGACGGCCTTCTTCATTTCGCCAGCGTATTCTGTTCCGAGAATAATCACTTCGCGATATTCGAGTGACAGGTCGACGCTCGTCTTCGACGTCATGCCGCTGGTGTAGCGGTTTGCGGGAAAGCCACCGGCGTTGTAAATCACGAGGTCAGGATCACCGAACGTTTGCAGCTCTTCGTCTGTCGGTCGAATCAGCATGTTGTGCATGAACAACGCGTGGTAAGGCCGGGAGCAGATCACTCGGACTTTGATGCGGTTTTCCGGATCCCAGCCAGCGAAGCCGTCCATCACGTAGAGGTGGCTGCAAGTGTTGAGGTAATCGATCGCCCGTTCGCGATTCGTGAGGAACGATTTTTCTTCCAGCGGAAAATTGACCGGTCCCCACCAGACGTCTTTCTCTGAATCGGAATGCCGAACGACTCGTTTGTCTTTGGGTGAGCGTCCGGTCTTTTCGCCGGACAACGCGATCAACGCTCCGGTGTCAGAGATTGCTGTTCCAGGCTCGTGCCGGATCGCTTCTTCATAGAGTGTTGATGGAGCGAGGTTGCGACGAATGTCGCAGACAGTGATCTCGTTGGTTCGCAGACTGAATCCATCCATGAGTAAACGCTCCGTCGCAATTCGTTGCTTCTGAAAATGACGATTCAAGACGATTCACAGAACGCGCCTCGACGCACCGGTTTGAACCGTGTCATCTTTCAGCAGGTGCGTCAAGACGCGCTCTTCGAGCTGCTGCTAGACAGTCGAAACTTCTGAAGCAACGTCGGACCGGGCACCGGTATTGGACGAACAGTTGCGGGCGACGCGGACCAGTCCGTCGATACTCAGGTTGATCGAGTCGAGCAGTTCGGCTCGTTCACCGTGTTCGATAAACCGGTCGGGGATGCCAAGTCGAGTAATCGTCGACGTGTTCAGACCGGCGTCGCTGGCTGCTTCCAGAACGGCCGAACCGAAGCCGCCGACGAGTGAGGATTCTTCGACAGTGATCACAAACGGGCATTCACGGACCGCTCGCAGAATGGTTTCCGTATCGAGCGGTTTGGCGAATCGAGCATTGATCACGCCAACGTCGAGACCTTC
>JADHNX010000267.1 GCA_016779365.1 Planctomycetaceae bacterium | reverse complement strand
CAAGAACGCCAATCACCAATGCATCGCTTCCACACATCCTGAAGATCAAGACGCTCGAATCTCTCAATGTTTCGTATTGCGGTGTCACAGGAGATGGGTTTAAAGGCTACGGAAAATCCGACATCAAAGAGTTGAACGTCGGCGAAACGCGATTCGGAATTGAGGGGTTTATGGCAGTCAAAGGAATGAGTGCTCTTGAGAATCTCAACGTCTATGCGGCAGGTCTTGTCGAGCATAAATCAGCAAACGTATTTCGAACATTTCCAAAGCTGAAAATCCTCAACGCCGGCAAGAATCCCCTTACAGATGCCGGGATGCATGTCTTCTTTAAGGGTCACAAAACACTCGAAGAACTTCATCTTCAGCTCAATAAAGGCATTACAGACAACGGTCTGGCCGCATTGATCGGTGTTAAGACTCTGAGACTCCTCGACGTAGCCGGTACGAGTTGCGGCGCTGCCGGTGCCCAGGCCCTGAAAGCAAAGCTTCCGGAATGCACCATCCGAACTTCAAAAGGCCAATTCTGAAAACCGTTTCGGCTGTCGACAAATTGACCTGACATAAGAAGTGGTCAGCAGACTCAGGAAGTCTGACAGGCTTTGCTGGCGATCAGTGCGTCAAGTTCCTGTTTCAAACGAGGGAGAATTTCGTCGTACGGAAACGCCCCGATTTCCTCGGGCCCTCGTTTCAGGTTTACGAAGTTCGGAGCACACCATAATCCCAGATCGGCATCGTCGGTTTCGCCTGGCCCGTTCACACGGCAGCCCATCACGGCAATCGTCAAGGCATACTCGCGAGCGTACTCTGTCATTGCCTTGACGTCCTGAGCTAACTCGATGAACGCTTCGTTTTCGACTCGTGAACAACTCGGACAACTGATGATGTTGAGCGTTGGCAACCCATAATCAACAACCGTCCTAACGCGGCCAGCGGCAATGTCCGCGATGATTGAACGCCCTGCTGCAATTTCTTCACCCTTGCGGTTGTTGGGAACGGTCAACGAAACCCGAATGGTGTCACCGATTCCTCGACCAATCAGTTGTTCGAAAGCGATGCGTGTTTTGATGATCCCGTCAGGCGGCATCCCGGCTTCGGTCACCCCCAGATGAAGCGGCACATCGGGACGTTGCTCGGCAAAACGGCGATTGACTTCAATGACTTTCTGAGGATCAGAATCTTTCAACGACACGCAGTACCGAGTGAAATCCAGCGAGTCCAGAAATCCGCAATGCTCCAATGCACTTTCGAGCATCGGCGAAATGGAGTCGTCTTCCTCGTAGCGATCGACTTTATCAGGGTCGACGGATCCGCAATTGACTCCAACACGAATGGCACAATCGTTCGCTGCGGCAATGTCCGCAATAAACCGCACCTTCTCCTGCCACGGTTTCTGTCGCTCGTGATGGTATAGGTGACCTGGGTTGTAGCGAATCTTGTCAACGTACGGAGCGACGTCCTCGGCCAGCCGGTAATTTTCCTGCAGGTCCACAGAAAGATTGGCGGTTGTCTGTCGGCGAATTTCGGCCAGTGCCTCAGCATCCTTTCGACTGTCAACGGCAACTCGCACAACATCAGCACCAGCTTCCACCAGAGCGTTGATCTGACCGACAGTCGCGTCGACATCCTGAGTATGAGTTGCCGTCATGCTTTGCACAGCAATCGGATTTCCGCCACCGATTGTGACCGAGCCGATCTTCACACTTCGTGTAGGATTTCGCTCTATCTTCAGTTCCGAACTGTCCACTTCCATTCTCCAACTCAGGCCGCCGATCGACAGAATTCACGATCACTCGCGAAGCGCGGCGAGTCTAGTGGACGACCTCAAGTCCAGCCAGTTGGGAAGGCGCCGTCAGCATTCAGGGAGCCGAAGATTACAAAATCTCGGGCTTATCAAGGCCGTACGATTTCAACTTGCGGTCGAGAGTCGATCGCTCGATTCCCAGAATTCGCGCGGTCTCGCGTTTTACCCAACGGGTGTAGCTCAACGTCGCTTCGATATGCCGCCGCTCAATCTCTCTGAGGGAAATCGGCTTGTAAACGTCTTCCAGAACGGGCGATGGCGTTCCATCTTCCAGGCGAGAAAAACGAATATCCTCGCGTGTGACCTCGTCTCCAGATGCAATCGCGACGGCTCGTTCCACAGTGTTTCGAAGTTCTCGAACATTTCCTGGCCAGTCGTACTGAATCAGAATCTCCATCGCATCAAAGTGGACAGTCTTCGGCTTTCCGCCGTGCTGCCGTGCCGTCAACTGAAGAAAATGATTCACAAGAAGTTCGACGTCATCACGACGATCTCGCAGTGGCGGAACTTCGATGTCGAGAATATTGAGTCGGAAAAACAAGTCCTTCCGAAACTCGTTCTCACGAACGGCCTGTTCCAGATCGCGGTTGGTCGCCGCCACGACTCGGACATCGACCGATACCGTTGTGTGTCCGCCGACCCGTTCGAAGGAATGTCCTTCCAGCACCCGCAGGAACTTCGCCTGAATCTGCGGGCTCATCTCGCCGACTTCGTCGAGAAAGATCGTGCCGCCATTGGCCTGCTCGAACTTGCCCGGTTTGCGGTCAGTGGCTCCGGTAAACGCGCCCTTTTCGTGCCCGAACAATTCGCTTTCGAGCAGCGTTTCGGTCAGAGCAGCGCAGTTAAGACAGACAAACGGTTTGTCGCGGCGCAGACTGTTGAAGTGGATGGCTCGGGCTACGAGTTCTTTACCAACTCCGCTTTCCCCCCGGATAAGAGCCGTCGATTCTTTGGACGCGAATCGGGCAATCTGATCCTTCAAGACCCGCATCGACTCACTTTTGCCGATGAGATCACTCTCGACCGCCAGCATCTGGCGAAGCTGCTTTGCTTCGCCTTTGGCACGCGCCAGCACTTTCGCGAGCTGCTCCTGCTCTGTCAGCTTTGCCAGTATCCGAGCCATGTGTTCGGCCACGGCCAAAGTAAACTCCAGAGCGTCCGCGTCCAGCGCATGCTCCGGCGTCAGAGAGTACAGATGGATCAATCCATAGATCGCTTTACCATCCCGAATTGGAGCGCAGATCACACTCTGCGCTTTCATTTTCTCAAGCGTCTGAAATGTTCCCGCAGAGGCTTCACCCGTCACGTTCAGCGCGAGCGTTCCATCGCCGCCGGTCAGTGCTGCGTGAGAAAGCCGATCGGAAACCCGGTGATACGGCATGTCATCGGGAGCGCGAAACACGACCAATCGCAACTCGTCAACATCGGCTTCTTCAGCTGTTGGTTTCGGCAAAAGCAGAACGGCGCCCAGGTCGGCAGTAAGAACTTCCATCAGACCATCGATCGCCGTTTGAGCCAGCTCTCGGATACTTCCGGCTGCCAGCAACGTTGAGCCTAACCGATAAAGACTGGCAAACTCCTTCGCGACCGGCGAGTCTGCAGCATCCTTCTCAAGAAACCTCGAACGACGACGACGCTCCAGAATTTCCGGCTCATCGCAGGCCGAATCGTCCGACCGATCATCGCTGGAAGAACCCTCTGATTGATCGTCGCTGGTCGCCTCGGCATCCTGTGGCTTGACTCGCGTGTCGCTTTCGATCGATGCCGACTGCGAATTCAGTTTTCGCGTAAGGTCATGCGTGAAGACCAGATTTGCAGAGCCGATCTGAACCGAATCGCCTTCTTGAAGCGTTGTCTGGCCTGTGATTTCCTGGTTGTTGACATGAGTTCCGTTGCTGCTGCCAAGATCGCGCACAACCCAGCCGCCATTGGTGAAAAAAACTTCGGCGTGCCGTCTGCTGCAACGATCGTCCTGAACAACAACGCGGTTTGTCGACTCGCGACCAATCGTCAAACACAAACCCGGCACAAGGCGGTACACGTCACGCCAGCCAGCTTCCGTACAGAAAACCAGATACGTGGGCTCGTTTGGCAATGGCTCGTCATCAGTCATAGTGAGCGGGGCAATTTATTCTTCAGAAGCTGGTTTCGGGACAGTTGATAGTAATTCCGAACGAGACTGTAGCTCGTGCTCACGTCCAGACAACCGTCACGAACCGAACCAGGTCGTACCAGACCGACGCGACAAACAGAAACAAGGGCCGAACACTGAGTGAATTCAAGGCGAGCAGTCTTGAACGGCAACCGACGGGCTCTTCGCGACTCAGCTTCGGGCTTCAGTCTTCAGCATAGACACTCGATGACTCTGCGGCGGTGGCCGACTTCCAACTGGCCATCTCTGAGAAACCCTGAAACATTGCCTTCAGGTTGATCAGCAGTGCGACCCCTGCGATGGCTGTCAGAATCAGCAGGACACCATGCACTGTTGCATTGTTGTGTGATCCCGATCCGTAAGCCGTTTCCGAAATGATGATCAACGTTCGGCCTGGATTCGCGAATTCACCCAGCGAATAAGCATTCGACCAGCGGGTGAATCCGAATGCGGCCGGAAGATAAGGAGCGATCATGCCCAGCGCTCCGATCAGAATGGTCAGAACCCGGGCGTGAGCTGGACGAAATTCCGGAGTGACCATCTGGCCCAGCCGTCCGATCGCAGAACCGATCGCCACGTAGATAAACACGTACAAAGCCGCAGCCAGAACCATGTTCTGCACCCAAAGATCCCAACTGCCGAGCCGGACGAATATTGCCAGCATCAGCACATGAATCAGCAGCACCAGGAGACCTCTGCGACCACCAGGCAGCCACGGCGCCACCAGAAAGCGAATCGCTCCCAGCCGGGATACGTTTCGGCGAACTCGACGAGAGACATGGTCAGGTTCCGTGCTGAAAATCAATCCGGCGATGAGCCAGTGAATGGAAGACATCGTCGCACAGGCCGCGATCACATCCTCGTGGACAGCCGCCATCCCATAGCGATACGCGTAAGCCCATACTCCTCCCCAGAGCAGCCAGAACTGGAGCGTGCAGATAATTCGGATTCCGGAACTCCGGTTGTCCGATTCAAAGGTCAGCCGGGAAATCGCGATCTGTTGAGCCAGCAGAAAGAAACTTCCGGCACCAACAAGAAGACTCACCAGCACCCACCAGAACTCTTCGCTGTCGAAGGGGATCGATTCCGAAAGCCCCACAGCGCTCATGCCAAACGCGGCTGACATCTGCCACAGCAGAAGTCCGATCATGCCAATCGTGTTAATCGCCTGCCATTGCCGATTGCTCGACAGCGTACTGAGCATCAGCGCGACCATCGACACAAAGAAACTCCACAGCAGACCTGCCAGCAGAAACAGAGTCACCATCGCCAGGTCGAATCCCTGCAACAGTGATGTGAACGCGATAAACGGAGCGATGGCCGAGTAGTAAATGAAGACCTGCACCATCGAACTGAGTAACTTGCCGTTGACGATCTGCCGCGGGCTAAGTGTCGAGATGCTAAGCAGTTCGTAGGTGTTGTGGTCTCGCTCGTTGAGCATGCTGCGGAATGACCCGAACGGCACCACAAACAACGATGCGAAGCCAATCACGTAGTAATACGCAACGAAGAACGCTCGCCCGGCCGAACCGTATTCAATGGCAGGCCCGTACCAGACCGTCCCAAAAACTGAAATCAGCCACGCGACAGTCAGCAACAGCATGAACGTGATGATGAACTGGCGACTCTTTAATGCCTGCCGCGTTTCTTTGACCAGAATCGGGTTGAGCCGATCGGTCAGGTAATCCGCAAGGTGAAAGAACTTGTCGCCAGCACTCATGATTTGCCTCGGGAATAGAATTCCGAATTGACTGTTTCGTCCACGCAGAGCGAACTGCTACTGCGTGATGCCCTTCGTGATGTTCATGAAGGCGTCTTCCAGACTTTGAGTCTTACCGTAAAACTCGATTACCGGATGGCCAGCGGCGAGCATATTATGCAGCAGTCGTTGCTGGTCTTCGTCGTTACCTTCGAAATCGAAAATCGCAGCCGCCCCCGAACACTGCACCAGATTGATCAACGGCTGTTCGAGCAGCCACTTTTCGAGACCGAGCATCCTGGACTGAGCGTCATCGCCGGCAGCAATCCGAACATGCAGCGAACGCGCTCTGGTCAACTCAGTGCTGTCTCCATGCTGCTTTCGCTGGATTTCGTCGACGGTTCCGTACGCCAGGATCTGACCGGCTTCGATGATCGCTGCCGAATCACAAATCTCACCCAGTTCGGTCAGAATGTGCGAACTGATCAGAACAGTCTTCTTCATCTCTGTAGCCAGCAGGCGGATCAGTTCTCGAAGCTCAACTCGCGCACGCGGATCCAGACCAGCTGCCGGTTCGTCGAGAATCATGACCTGTGGATCGTGGATCAGACATCGCCCCAGCCCCAATCGTTGTGACATCCCTTTTGAAAGGGTGTTGATTGCCTTGTCGGCCAGCTTTCGAAGTTCGGTAAACACCAGCACGTGTTCGATGGCGTCTCGGCGCTGCGCGTCCCGCAATCCGTAAGCTCGCGCGTAAAAATCGAGATACTCGACCACATTCATGTTGGCGTACTTGCCGAAGCTGTCCGGCATGAATCCCAGATAACGCCGCACTTTGTCCGGATCGTCAACCACCGAGTACCCGCACACAAACGCGTCACCAGCCGTGGGCGTATCGAGCGTTGCGAGAATCCGCATGCTTGTTGTCTTACCGGCGCCGTTGGGCCCGATAAAACCCATCACCTGACCGGGCCATGCCTTGAACGAAACATCGTCGACAGCTTTAAGCCGTCCGAAAAAACGATGCAGATGCCGCAGTTCCAACGCGGGTTCACCTCGCTGGTCAATTGCTGCGGCACTCAAAACAGGCTCGATCATGGGCGGCTCGCAACGTTGGATTTGAAGGTGTCGTCGGACCAGGGGCGAACGTTCAAAGGATGTCTTCAGAATCGTCGTCGTCAAAGACGGATGCGTCGTTATCGATGATGTCTGTCTCGGGTGGCGGCGCCACTTTCATCATCGTTACCTGGCGACCACCTTCGCTGTAGTGAACTTCGTCCATGAATGACCTCATCAGAAGCATCCCTCGACCGCTCGGACGATTGAGATATTCCGGATCAGTCGGATCCGGAATCGCCTCAGGATCGAATCCCGGACCCTCATTTCGAACGGAAAATCTCGCGGCCTGCTGTGTCAATGAAATGTCCACATAAAGCTGCCGATCGATGTAAGGCCGCTGCAGAGATCGACGACGTGCCAGATCTTCGTAGGCGCCGTA
>JADHNX010000266.1 GCA_016779365.1 Planctomycetaceae bacterium | reverse complement strand
TCAACACTGGGTAGGCCGGTGGTTCTTGACGTAGTGTCAAACGACAGCGATCCAGACGGCGAACTCGATTATGCAACGCTGATGGTCGCGAACACTCCTTCCAATGGTGTAGCAATCAGTCTTGCTGATGGCCGAATTCAATATACGCCGAATATAGCGTTTTTGGGAACTGACACGTTTACATACACAGTGCAGGATAATGACGGGGGTTTGAGTAACGAAGCAACCGTCGTTGTGACAGTCTCAGCCGAGGACGCTGGGGATGTCCTCATCGGAGGTTCGGGCAGCGACACGTTGATCGGCTTTTTGGGAGACGACACGCTCAATGGAAATTCGGGGAATGATTCACTGCTTGGAAATGATGGGAACGATTTAATTGCGGGCGGATCGGAACAGGACACGCTCATCGGAGGTTCTGGTGATGACACACTGGACGGCCAGGGTGGCAATGATCTCATTGACGGAGAGTCTGGGAACGATGTCATCTCCTGGATGGGACTTGGCGACGGCGACGACACCGTGACGATGGACGACGGTGGCGACACCCTGCTTGTCTCAGGTGATGAATCGGACGAGACCTTCAGTATCGGCCAGACAGACAATACGCTGGTTGTTCGTGAAGGCAGTGCCAGTATTTCAGTCACCGCAGTGGGAATAGCTCCCGGCGTTGAGAACGTCGTACTCAACGCAGCGGGTGGCGACGACATTATCACCATCACGAGTGTTGACCAGGTTGGTTCCCTCTCCATAAATGTCAACGGAGGAAACGGCAATGACACAATCACGGCGACAGGAGCGTCGCTGGGCAGTGTCAAGTTGTCGCTGAATGGAGATGCAGGGAACGACACGATCACTGGAAGTGCCGAAGGCGACACAATCCAGGGCGGCGACGGTGACGACATGATCTCCGGTGACGCCGGGAACGATACGTTACGGGGCGGACTCGGGAACGACGTACTGGCCGGTGGGGACGGAAACGACCTGATCGAAGGTGAAGACGGCAACGACACAGCTCTGGGAGACGCCGGAGACGATTCACTGCTCGGTAGTTTTGGTGACGACGTTCTGGTCGGTGGAGATGGTAACGATACTGCTCGGGGTGGGTTCGGCAGCGATGCCTTGAATGGGATGGCCGGAAACGACTCGTTGTTTGGTGAAGGTGGCAGTGACCGCATTGCTGGGGGCAGTGGTGACGACACGATCGACGGCGGACGCGACGACGACACGATCCAAGGCCATAGTGGAGCTGACCTGATCGACGGCAACCACGGAGATGACTTCATTCGTGGCCAGGCTGGCGACGACACGATTCTCGGTGACGACGGCGATGATACGATCGCTGGCGATGATGGGCGTGACCTGATCTTCGGACAGGACGGCGACGACGTCATTGACGGCAATGGTGCTTCCGACACGATCGTTGGTGGAGACGGAAACGACATTCTGCTGGGCGGCGGATCGAACGATACGATCCTTGGCGAGCAGGGTGACGATACGATCAATGGAAACAGCGGCACTGACTTGGCATCGACGGGCGAAGGGGCAGACACCGTTTCCGATGTCGAGATCATCGACGAGAGCTTCACGCTATCAGCAACGCTGCTGAGCGGGCTGGATGTATAGCTTGAACGCGAAGCTCACTGGCGGCACAAACAGAGCTCGATCTCGCTTACGTTCTCACTCGCTGGCCGAACCTGCCGCAACACATTCGGCAGACCATCATGACGCTGGTGCGGTCGGTGGATTCAACCACTGCAACGCCATCCTGATCATCACTCCCGCAGCCTGCTGGCACAGTTCGGGCTGACGCCGAAGTCCAGACGCGGGCGGGCTGCGAGTGATGCGGTGGATGTGCTGGATGCGTTGCGAGGGGGGGGGGACGAAGAATCAACCGGCTGAGATTGCGATGTTTTGAATTTCGGAAGTGGAAGAACCTCCTGCATTTAACGGTCGGCGGAGTTTTTTGACCCTACGCGGTCCCACGGCATCCAGCGACTCGGCAAAACCTTGACTTGGTCAAAGCGTTGTCAGATTGGGTGCGTGGATGTCGTTTCGATTCACTTGAATCTAAACTGTTGGGATTTAGATTTTGTGTTGTTTTTTTAAAGTCCTGATATCAAGTAGTTTACGGATTGTTCTCGAGATTGTGCTGCATTCTGGCATCATGGATGCATCAAGGAATCAATCAGTTTGGCAGGGACGAATGGACGCGGCCAGCTAATTTTCCTTTAGCTTGGAGAGACGACATGCGACACCTTCTATTTGTCTTGATTCTGGCGACATGCTCAGTTGCCCAAGCAGACCATGCGAGAACGCAGTACGGCAGAACGTCAGGGTCGTATTACCGATCAACGTATCGGCAAAATGTCCCGCTGACAGATTACGCTCTCGGCATCAACCGCTACAGCCGAACGTCCCCCACCTACGGTTACGGGAACACGCCAAGCTACCGTTACACGCCAAGCTACCGATTCGGCTACAGCCTCGGAAGAAGTTTCCGGCGTTGCCGGTAAGTGCTGGCTCCCAACGAAGTGTTGAGTTCTGTCGGGGATTTCATCTCCCGACAGGTCGCCGAACTGATTGTCATCAACAGTGTCTGCGTCGTCGGCCCGACTCAGCAACGCTTCAATTTCCTGCTGCAGTCGCTCGGCTACCGGCCCCATCCGATCCTGTCTACTCCTTCCGCCGTCTCACTTGACGCGTTGCGACAGCGTCTGCTGGACTTCATCGACTACTTCAACTGCACAATGGCAAAACCCTACCGGTGGACGTATACCGGGCAGCCGCTCAAAATATGACGGACTGCTCTTGACGCCTCATACTGGGCAGAATGAACAAGACACCGACATAGCCAACTCGCATTCAGCCCTGATTGGCGGATCGACATCTAGAGTCTTCGCAATCATGAAGTTCCGAGCGGAGAACAGTCCGGTCGACGGTCACACTGGGCCGAAGCCGCCGGAGCCAGCACCAGTGGCTCAGGACAGCTGCTCCAACAGAGCCAGAGCCTCGCGAGCCTTGGCAATGCCGCCCATCGAATCTGCCAGCTCCTTTGCAGCGATGAGGTCCGACGCAGACATGGAACTTGACGACAGGGGCTTGCTCACGCCCTTTGTTGACGCTGTCTGAGCCTTCGCAGGTCGGCCACGTCGTTTACCGGGCTTCGGCTTCGAGTATTTGACGACGCTGACCAGCCCCTTCGAAACCTTGATGCCCTGTTTTGTAAGAGCGTCGTAGATCGCGGTTGGCCCAGCACTCGGATTCGCGGAAATGTACTCCCGAATCGCCGCACTCTTACTCTTTGCTGTCGTCTTTCGCTTTGCCATGTGTATTCCGCTTGAATCCAGAAGTTGAAATTGAAGAGTCCATCATGACGACCGCGAATGGCGGGAGCCAGTAACGGTCGATTCCGGATTTCGATGGGAAGTTGACTGGCAGGGTTGCCCTGGGAATCGCTCCAGCAGATTTTTGACGAAGCGTCAGGCTTCACGTCAGTGCAACTGCAGGACTGCTCCTTCACTGTAGTTGCACCCTTTTCGGAGTGAGCGTCCTGCAGTCTCGCTCGACACTGCCTCTAATCCATTGCTGAGAGAAGCGTATCCATTGACTCAGTCTCGTAGCCCTGCGTGTCGGGCCATTCGAAGCTGACCGTGTAGCCTGTTTCATTGTAGAGAGCTGAAATCAATTGCTCAGCGGAACTGCGGGCATCGGTAAAGAATTCTGGATCCTGGGCCACTTCGGCGATCATCTTCTGAGCTTCTCTCATCGCAACTTGTTGCACCCGTTGGCTCTTTCCCAGCTTGTCGTAAGTAAACCATCCATCGTGCCAGCAAACGCTTTCGATATCCCAGGACCTGGTTTTCGTGTGATCAACGCGAGGCGATACGACATGGAGCGGTGGCATCTTCAGGACAATCTGCTTGCTGTCGCGATCAAGGTGCTCGATGCGAGCTTCCCGGAGATCGACCGAAATCAAAGCGTCCCCAGCAATGAACCACGATGCTTTCAAAGTCGGCGACTTGGCTTCCAACATGTCTGAGAGCTTGAGTTTCAAGACGCATAGTTCGCCAATTTCGGTGACGCGTTCAACTGTCGGTAGGGATTCCACGACGACCTTCTCTTCCGTGTCTTCCGGCGTAATGGCGAAGTAAGTGGCCGCAGCACCGATGGATGTGAACAGGGCAGCGATTAGCAGGGTGGGAGCGAAACTTTTCATTTCAGGTTCCTTTTCGTGAGATGTCTGGCTGAGCAAGGAAAGTGGTCAGAGAATTCGTCTGGTTTTAAGGCTACTCCGACAGCTGATGCCGACCTCTGTCACCAGTGCGTGTCGATGTGAAATCAACCCATTCCTCTTGTTGGGACTCCGACAGCTGATGTCGACCTCTGTCTCCAGTACGTGCCGATGTGATATCAACCCATTCCTCTTGTTCGGGCTCTGGAGAGACCGTCGCCGTTGTATCTGACGGGCTGGAACCTTCCGCACCACAACCGACAAGCAGTGTCATCAGGAACAGAGCAGCGATTGTGCAGCCAGCAGAACGAAGGGAAGAGCGGTTCGAATTTGCGGTGAGATGGGACATTGCGGATTCCTTCTTGAGATGGTTTGAGAAGTCGTTCTCGTGACTTCGTTTCGCGTTACATCCATACCTCTCGTGGGGGCGTAACACGCGTTACTGTCGTCATGTCCGAAACGCTGAAAACAGCATGCTTTCTGGAGGAGCCACGTGATCGCTAGAGCTAAATTCGAGTAAAAAACGTGTCAATATTCCTTGAAGGAGACGCTTAGCTCTCCCAGCCCCATCTTCCTTCATCTCATCACGAGGTGCCTGGAGGGCGGGGCTTTTTTCGTCTTCCCAACCCCTTTTCAGAAAGAAACCTCAATGACATTCGCTCTTGTGGCGGCCAGCAGCGTGCTGGTCGTGCTGCTCACCCTTGGCTGGGCCAAGGAGCTTCGATTGCGACGTGCTCTGCAGTCGCTGCTGGCCCGAGTCTTTACCCAATGGAGAAATGCCGATGAAGCAGCTGATTCACCTTCGACGAGTGGCAATGTGCCTGGCTCTGCTGATGCTCGGAGTCGTCGGCGGATGCGGTAGCTCCCCGGACGAAAGACTTGCGGACCTCGCTCAGCAGACCATGACCGAACAACGCAAGCAGAATGATCGCATCGCTGATCAGTCCCAGGCCGTCGTCGAAGGAAGCCACCAACTCGCGGAAACCGCGAAGCAGCTGGTCGAACACGACGCGGAAGCTCGGCGTGAAATGATTGCGGCACAGCAAGAGTTGACATCCCAGCTCAACGGGCAGCAGTCGGCCATTTACACTGGCCATGAACAGCTCGAACAGGACCGCCGTGAGATCGCGGAGCAACGCCATCGCGATCCAATCATCGCTGCGGTGATTCAGGACTTCGGTCTTTCAATCGCATGCTTGCTGCCGCTCGTTGTCGCGGTGTTCGTGATCCGGCAGATGCAATCGCAGGAACCGGATCATGCCACAGTGGCTGAGTTGCTGGTTCTCGAACTAACCGCAGATGAACCAAGGTTGTTGCCCGGTCCCATGTCTCAGCGTCATGCGTTGACTCACGACGACTCGAAGGAAGCCCAGCACGCGTTGATCGCTGGCGACTCGACTGATGCAGTCGAGCCGCCGTCCTGACCATTCACTCAACACAGGGAGAAAGTATCCATGAGCCATATCGTGGAAATCAAAACTGAAGTTCGAGACGCCGCTGGCGTTCGTGCTGCCTGCGATCGGCTCCTGCTGGAGCCGCCGGTGGAAGGTAAATCGAAACTCTTCAGTCGCGAGGTGGAAGGACTTGCTGTCCGGTTGCGGGACTGGCGATATCCGGTCGTGTTTCAGACGGCGACCGGAGAAGCTCAGTACGACAACTACGGCGGACGCTGGGGTGAACAGTCGCGACTGGATCAGTTTCTGCAGGCTTATGCCGTTGAGCAGACGAAGATCGAGGCTCGGCGGAAGGGGCACTCGGTGTCCGAGCAGAGTCTGGCGGACGGTTCCATCAAGCTGACAGTGCAGGTGGGAGGTGCCGTATGAAGAGCACATCCCGAACGATCGAAATCACGGTGAAGCCGGACGGCTCGACGTCGCTGGAGACCAAGGGCTTTACTGGCAGCGAATGCCGGGTCGCCAGTGAGTTCATTGAGAAGGCACTGGGCTCGCGAGCCTCCGAGCAGCTGACGTCGGAGTTTCATCAAAGCGTGGCTGGCATTCAACAGACCATGCAGCAGCGGTGATGGCTCCGACGACTGCGATGGATCGGCAAGCTGGCGCCGCGTTGTGAGCGTCGAAGAGTTTGCTGCTGCCGAATCGCCCGCTGCGGACATTTAAACCGCAGCCAACTCGCTCACGACCGTGTCGTTGGAGCGATCTCTCTACTGACCCATCAGAACTCCAACCATTAGGAGACTTGTATGACGCTCAAAGATCGCCTTGCGGAGTACGTGCGCGCGTGCTTCACCGGGCTGTGGATTGAATCTCATGAACATGAAGACGCGCTGCGGGAGATTGCCCAGCTGTGTGCTGACCAGAACTGGCAGTTCATGACGTGGAACATTGACTCCGGGCTGTCAGCAAGTGGGCAGTCCGGTGATGTCGAGCCATCGGCGTCCGACCCGCTGGCAGCCATCCGCACATTGCGGTCGGCCAGTGGCGACACGGCCAAGCTGCTGGTGCTGTCGAACTTTCACCGGTTCCTCAACAGTGCCGAGATCGTGCAGGCACTGGCCGAGCAGCTGGTGGCCGGAAAGCAGACGCGGACGTTTATCGTCGTGCTCTCACCGGTGGTCGCCATTCCGGTGGAACTCGAAAAACTGTTTGTGGTGGTCGAGCATCTGTTGCCTGACCGCGAGCAGTTGCACGACATCGCGACCGGAATCGCCGCTGAGGACGGTGAGCTGCCCACCGGTGCAGAACTCGACACCGTGCTGGATGCCGCCTGCGGGCTGACCCGGTACGAGGCCGAGAACGCTTTCAGTCTGTCGCTGGTCAGACACAACCGCATCACCAGCGAGGCGGTGTGGGAACTGAAGTCCGGGATGCTCAAGAAGTCGGGGCTGCTGGAGCTGCATCGTGGTCAGGACGATTTCGAGGCGCTCGGTGGGCTGAACTCGCTGAAGTCGTTCTGCAAGCGGTCGCTGCTGCAGCCG
>JADHNX010000265.1 GCA_016779365.1 Planctomycetaceae bacterium | reverse complement strand
AGCGAAGGCATGAAGCCATCCGCCCCGTTCTATTTCGACGAGTACAAAGACTGCGAAAGTTCTCAAACCTGGCAGGTGTGGCGAGACACTTTCGACCAAATGCTCCTTGAGCGGGCAACAGAACTCGGAGCGACGGTCCACGCGAAAGCTCAGGTGATCGATGCTCACTTCGAGGGCGATCGCGCAACGGGTGTTCGAGTTAAGGTTGCTGGCCCGAACGGCGAACGTTTCGAGAAAGACATCGCCTGCAAAGTTCTGGTCGATGCGACCGGCCAGTCTGCGTTTCTGGCTTCTCGGCTCGGCCTGAAAGACACCGACCCTGCACTGAAGAAGGGAACTGTCTGGACGTATTTCGAGAACGCTCGACGCGACCCCGGCAAGGACGAAGGCGCGACGCTCATTATGCAAACTGCCGGCAAGCAATCGTGGTTCTGGTTCATCCCTCTGCCCGGCAACGTGACCAGCGTTGGCTGCACCGCCGACATGGATGTTCTGTTTGCCGGAGGCTTGACGGCGGAAGAAGCGTTTAACCGGGAACTCCAACGCTGTCCGGCCATGATCGAGCGACTGGAAAACGCAACTCGAGTTCGAGACTACCTGACAACCAGAGATTACACATATTACTCTCGCCAGGGAGCAGGCCCTGGCTGGACGCTCGTTGGAGACGCGTACGGATTCATCGATCCGGTTTATTCGAGCGGCGTGTTTCTTGCCTTGAAGTCTGGCGAGTTCGCTGCTGATGCCGTTCACGACGCTTTCGAGAAGAACGATTTCTCCGCCGAGCAGCTCGGAAGCTGGACCAGCGAGCACGCTCGGGGCGTGGGCGTGTTTCGTAAGCTGGTCTACGCGTTCTACAACCCGAACTTCAGTTTCGGTCAGTTTCTGAAGAAGCATCCGGAATTCCGATCGCACGTCACCGACATTCTGATCGGCGACGTCTTTAATCCTGACTTCGAAGAATGCTTCGCTGCCATGGGCGATGTGACGCCTCCCGTCCCCGCGTGAGGCAACGATCAGCCGATCAAAGAGGAACGCCATGAGAACCTGCTCGATGCGACTCCTTCTGACTCTGGTGACATTCTTCCTTCTGAATCGCTGCGTCGATGCTCAGCAGTTGAACGACGATTCAACCGCTGCGAAGCCAGCGCCAAAAATTGCAGGCATCACGACGGTCTGCCGAACCAACTCGCACGCCGAAGTCATCATCGGTCGGCTGGTCCGTGGCTACTCACTGAACGATCAAGGCGTTCGTCCGAACCTGCAGCTCGCGACTCTGTTCACAGATCAGGTTCCGACGAGCGACATCAGCCGCGAGTGGTCAAAGACGTACGGAATTCCAGTCGTTAGTTCGGTCACCGAGTCACTGACTCGCGGAGGAAACACGTTGAACGTCGACGGAGTTCTGCTTGTCGCCGAGCATGGCGACTACGAGAAGTCAGCCACCGGCAACAAGCAGTTTCCCAAGCGGCGGCTGTTTGCCGAAATCGCAAACGTGTTCGAGTCGTCGAATCGTTCGGTTCCGGTCTTTTCCGACAAACACCTGGCTGACAACTGGACCGACGCGAAATGGATTTATGACAGGGCGAAGGCGTTGAAGATTCCGCTGATGGCCGGCTCGTCGTTGCCTTTGCTCTGGAGATACCCGCCGATCGACACTCGCCGCGACGCACCGATCGAAGAAATTGTCGCGGTTTCGTACGGATCGCTGGACGCTTACGGATTCCACGCGTTGGAAATGGTGCAGTGCCTTGTTGAACGCCGAACTGGCGGCGAAACCGGAGTTCGCAGCGTCCAGTGTCTGACTGGCGACGCGGTGTGGAAGGCTCGTGACGCTGGCCAATTCAGCTCGCAACTCTTCGAAGCAACGCTGGACCGGCTGAATCAGAAACGATGGGAGAAACGAAACAAGACACTGGAAGAATCCGTCCGCGAGCCGGTGCTCTGGACGGTCGAATATCGCGACGGATTACGAGCCAGCATTCTGACACTCAACGGCGCCGTCGCCGACTGGACCGCTGCCTGGAAGTATGCAGGCGAAGATCAAATTGAGTCGACGCGTTTCCAGGTTCAGGAAGAGCGACCGTACGGCCACTTCACCTTCCAGGTGCAAGGATTCGAAAAAATGGTGCAGACTGGAAAGCCAGCCTGGCCGGTCGAAAGAACTCTGCTCACCAGCGGAGTCCTCGATGCGCTGCTCACATCAAAGCTGAACGGCGGTGAAAAACTTCTCACCCCCTGGCTCGACGTTCGATACTCCAGCGATTACGACTGGAAGCAGCCGCCCGAGCCCACATCAACAATCCGGCAGTAGGGTGCGTCTTGACGCACCGCTACTCAATTCGGCGAAATGGTTCGTCGAGACGCACCCTACGAAAAAAGCCGAATGAGTCGCCTGTGCGGCAACTCATTCGGCTCCATATTTCTGCAGGTAGTCCCACTCAAACGTCGATGCCCAGGTCGTATTTCAGTTCGCGGAATCGTTCGATGAACTCTTCACTCGAAGAATGAACGTGCTCGGCTTCGGTGATGAAGCGAATGTCTTCGTGACAGTCGACATAGTGGTCGATCAGCGTGCCTTCGATGGCGTTCAGATTCTGGCCGTACGCAATCAGAAGTTTGTGCTCGTCAAACTGAACTTCCATCGGAATGTTCGGGTTCAGCACCGCGATGCCCATGCAGCCGTCGTCGAGCAGCAGGTCTTCGTAGTCCATCAGAATACTTTTCAGAACCGGCAGATCGATCGATTCTCGAACCAGATCATTGTGCGAGCCGTGGTTCGAGTCGTGGCTTGACTCCAGCACCACGTCGACTTCGTTCCCCATCGGGTCGAGCAGTTCAAAGAACAGATCGAGCACTCGCTCTCGAGATGCTGCTGCCATCACGACTGGAATTTCGACACCGGTATCAGCGTCTTTGTAAGAATCGTGACGGAACCCGGCCTGCGGCACGATCTGAAGATCGTACGACGGGCGCACCGCATCCGTCAGCGTGAAGTTTCCGTAACGGGCAATCCGCAGATGAGTCTCCAACTGATCTTCAGTCAGGTGCTCGAAGCTGCTGGCTCCACTTGTTTGCCCATCTCGAAAAGTATTTCTGACAAACTTCTGAATAAAACTCATCAGGCCAGAATCCCCTCTGCGTCGGATGATCCGACTGTTTCGATCTCTGCTTCGTGTCGCCTCGCACTCAAATTGAGTCGCGACCGGCCAACGTTTGGGCAGGGTTTGTTCGTTTGGCGAAAGACCGGCTTTCCGCAGCCCCAACTGCGTCGGCCGACGTTTCGGTTCGCCGCTCAGTGTTCCCGCTCTGAGCGATGAACTGATCCAGCTCAGCCTGCCCAGCGGCTTCATTCCTCGTCACAAAGGCGAGGTCACAGCGCTGAATCGGCGTTGCCGCTTTCTGCGAAACACACACTGAACCTAGCACGCGATTCCGAAATAAGTTTCCGTGCCGCAAACGTCCGCTTCTTTTTCGATACTGGACTCTGACGACCGACGCACTGACGCGGTCTGGGATAAGCCGGCAAGAAGGCGAGACAATCCGGCTGCAACGATTCTGCAGTGTGCCTTCGTGTCTGAAACGACGCGACACGACGCTCCAGACGTTACAAACCGCTTGAGCTGGCCTGATCAGCTGCCAGGATCGTTACAATTCCAGGCCGGGATTGATCAGCGCCAACACTGATTCACGCGTACGGTGACTTGTGAAAGCCTGCAACGTCCGAAAACAATCCCACCCATTACCCGACAGACTCATCCAGTCCCGGAGAGACCCGATATGTTCCGCCGTTCGTTATCTGCATCAAACTTCATCGCCGCCATAGTTCTGTCGATGCTGGCGATCGCCTCCAGCCCCAGGTTGTTCGCTGCGGACGACAAAGAGGCTGACGAGAGCTGGCAGGTCATTCACCTGGCGGGACAGAGAATCGGCTACGGGCGAGTGGTAATTCGAAAGGTGACGCGCGACCGTGAAACGGTCTACCTGACCGACACCGAAGAGCACGTTTCGATCCGCCGCTTCGGGCAGCAACTCCGGATTCAGTCGAAGACTCACACGGAAGAATCGGCTGACGGGCAGCTTCTGTCTTACGACTTTGAAATGAAGAATCCGCCGGCGCAGACAACAAAAAGTTCCGGGCGAGTTGAAGGTGGCAACCTGATCATCGAGTCCACGGTCGGTGGTCGACTTCAGACAAAAAAGATTGCATGGGATCCGACCGTCAAGTCTCCGGCATGGCAGGAACGATCGCTGAGCGATTCACCTCTGAAGCCGGGCGAGTCACGATCTTTCAAGACGTTCATGCCCGAGTTCTCAAAAGTCGTCACGGTCAAGATCAGTGCTGAAGATTACCGGGTCGTCAAACTCCACGATGGTTCCGAAAAGTCGCTGCTGAAGGTTAGCGTGTTTCAGTCAATTCTTCCCGGAGTCGGAATGCGCGTTTACCTGGACGAAAAAGGGGAATCACTTCGGACCGAAGCAGACCTGCTGGGAATGGTGACCTTCAGCGTGCCGCGCGAAGTTGCTCTGCAGGAAATCGCTGGCGAAGAACTGGACGTTGCTACGAATACTTTGATCAGGATTGCGAATCCGCCGGTCGGTCTGCACGATCGAAAATCAGCCATCTACCGCGTTAATACGAAAGGGCGAAACCCGGCTGAGTTTCTTCCGACGGGCGGAACACAAGCGGTAGCCAGCATCGACGACGAAACGGCAACGCTCACGGTTTCATCTATTCGTCCTCCAACCAACATTCAACCATCACGAAACGAGCAGCAGGAATTTCTTGGCGATACTCAGTTTCTTCAAGCAAACGACAGCCGCGTCCAGGAGCATGCTCGCAAGGCGACGGCGGGTTCACTGGACCCAGGCACGATCGCGATTCGAATGGAGCAGTACGTTTATAAGGAATTGAAGAAGAAGAACTTTTCGACGGCGCTGGCATCGGCTGCGGAAGTCGCAAAGAGCCTTGAAGGCGACTGTACCGAGCACGCCTGTCTGCTGGCGGCAATGCTGCGAGTTCAGAAAATTCCATCGCGAGTCGCCGTCGGACTGGTTTATGCCGATCGTCTCGCAGCATTCGGCGGACACATGTGGACCGAAGCGTGGCTCGACGGCAAATGGGTTCCGCTGGACGCGACACTGGGCAAAGGCGGAATCGGTCCGGGGCATATCAAACTGGCCGATTCCTCACTCGCAGACGATGGCCCAGCTCCCGTGACATCGTTCGTCCCGCTGATGAACATGCTGTCGAACGTAACGATCGACATCGTGAGCGCCGAGTAGCAGCAGCCGCGCATGAACGTCAATTTGATGCTCTCTTAACCGGTCGAACCGGCATAGACGGATCAGCGTGCCATCTCCTGACAACGATTGTCGCCGTATGGGCACAGCAATCGTTTAGAAAATCCGCGTTTCCGATTTCGTCCGCCGTTTGGTTTCTGCGCTATCTTTCTGGAGGTCGCCTTGAGCGATGGATATCCAGTTAAACTCTTAGCGCGGAATCAGCGTCATGATCGCAAGTGCCAGTCTTCGGTTTGGAATGGTTGGAGCCGGCGGAATCGCCCAGGCATACGCCCAGGCATTTCGTGACACCGAAATCGCAACCCTCGTCGCGGTTGCGGATGTTCGCACCGAATCCGCAGAAGCCATCGCTCAATCGATCGGTGCAACGGCCTATGAAAGTCACGAAGCGATGGCCGAAGCCGAACAGCTCGACGCCGTCGTGGTCTGCACTCCTCCGGTCACGCATCGAAATATCTGTGCCGACCTCGCGAATCGTGGTCTGCACGTGCTGTGCGAAAAGCCGCTGGCGATCGACTCCAGCAGCGCGAGAGAAATGTTCGACGCGGCCGCGCAGAACGACGTCAAACTGACAATGGCGACCAAGTTCCGCTACGCGTCTGATGTGATTCGAGCAAAATCGATCGTCAGTTCCGGGATTCTGGGCGACGTCATTCTTTTCGAGAATTGCTTCACCGGGCATGTCGACATGTCTCAACGGTGGAACTCAAATCCGGAAATCAGCGGTGGCGGAGTTCTGATCGACAACGGCACGCACTCGGTCGACATCATTCGATACTTCCTCGGCCCGGTCGCCGAAGTTCAAGTTGTCGAAGGTCGCCGGATCCAGCAGCTCGATGTGGAAGACACCGTCCGAATGTTTGTCCGGACCAGCGAAGGCGTCATGGGCAGCATCGATCTGTCATGGAGCATGAATAAAGAGCAGCCGTATTACCTGAGCATTTACGGTTCGCAGGGAACAGTCCTCGTCGGCTGGAAAGAATCGAAATACCGCCGCTCCAACGACACCGACTGGGTGAAGTTCGGCGAAGGCTACAACAAGTTCCAGGCGTTTCGCGGTCAGATCGAAAACTTTGCCCGAGCCATTCGCGGCGAAGACAAACTGCTCGTTACCCCGGAAGACGCGCTCGCCTCGGTTGAGGTCATCGAAACAGCTTACGATTCACTTCACAACAGCGTTTGGCAACCGGTCAAGCAGACCGCCTGGAGTCCGTCATTGGTCGACACTCAAAGCCTGCTCACCGCAGCCGGACAGGTCTCGTAATGCCGGAGGGCTTTTCGGAGCGTTCGAGGAAAGAGCCGCTCACGGACTGGCAGAGGCCGTCGACGATATTTCGTTTGAGGCCACCGCTGAAGCTGTCGGCAGCCCCGGCACGGCAACGAACGGAAGCAGGAACACAACACGTTTCAATTCGACAAAGCGACCGTCCAACCAGCAGAGAAGTGATTGATATTTCGTCGGGCGCAGCCTGACCTGCAAAGTGAGAAATCAGCTATGGCCGCTCGAATTCACAGTACAGCGATTGTTGAAGACAACGTTCGGATCGGCGACAGAACTTCGATCTGGGACAGCGTTCACATTCGCCACGATTCCGAAATCGGCGAAGAATGTATCGTCGGCGAGAAGACGTACATCGCCTACGGCGTCAAGATCGGCGACCGTGTAAAGATCAACGCGATGGTCTATGTCTGCAACGCGGTCACGATCGAAGACGGAGTCATGGTCAGCGCGGGAACGATCTTCACCAACGATCGCTTCCCACGGGCGACGACGCCCGATCTGAAACAACTGCGTGACTCGGCTCCGGATGAGCACACGCTGCCGACCCTTGTCCGCGAAGGCGCGACGATCGGAGCAGGGGCAACTATCGGCAACGACTTGACGATCGGTCGGTTT
>JADHNX010000264.1 GCA_016779365.1 Planctomycetaceae bacterium | reverse complement strand
TGCCCTCGTCAGGACTTGAGGAGACGAATGCTGCTGCCGCTTTCGCAATCGGAATTGAATCTGCTTCGCCTCGCAGGATCAGATCAGCGAGTGGTTCGAGTCCTTTCTCACGAGCGGTTTCGGCACGCGATCGACGTTTCGGTCGGTAGGGAAGATAAAGGTCGTCCAGACGTTTCAGCGTGTCGGCAGCTTCGATCTGAGACCGCAGTTGGGGAGTCAACTTTCCCTGCGAGTCGATCTGTCGAAGAATCGTGTCAGCCTTCTCTGCGAGCTGTCGCAACAGGTTGACTCGCTTCTCGATGGCACGGATCTGCTCTTCGTCGAGATCGCCGGTTTGCTCTTTACGGTAGCGCGTAATGAACGGAACGGTGTTGCCGTCGTCAAGCAACGCGACAACGTTCCGCACCTGAGATTCGGTGAAGGATAACTCTTTGGCTACCAGCCCCAGATTGATGACACTGGGCGGCGATTCGAGAATTGCGGTCATCCAGCATCCTGCTCGAACGATTGAGTCATAGTGTTTGAAGTTTCGAAGTGATGCACGTTGGCTGTCAGAAATGAATACTGCGAACGCAAACGTTGAACGAACTTTGAACGGTGCGGAAACTGTAACGACAGCAGAGTAGCAATCAAAAAGAGTCTGTCGAACATGCTGATAAAGTTTCCCGGCAGGTATTCGGCGGGATTCAAAAAGTGAAACGCCGATGTTGTGTCACGACGAGCAAGCGATAAACCGGACAGAGCGAACTGTGATGCGAATCAGGAGTTCGACTTGGGACGCAGCGTCGAGTTGTGCATAATCGAATCCCTTTGCGTTTGTCGTTTGAATGGACAGGAAGAGTGATGATCACACTGACTGGTAAATCGGTTCAACATTGTGACGGGGTCACTCGTCGTGCAGCTGTCATCGCCGGAGCGACCGGGCTGGCCGGGCTTTCGCTGGTTGACGTGCTGCGCGCGGAGTCGGCCAGCGGCGAGGGATCGTCGCGGAAATCTGTAATCAATATTCATCTGGACGGAGGGCCTCCGCAGCTCGACACCATCGATATGAAAATGTCGGCACCGTCAGAGATTCGCGGGGAGTTCTTCCCGATTCAGACTTCGTTGCCGGGATTTCAGAT
This sequence comes from Planctomycetaceae bacterium, assembly GCA_016779365.1. Taxonomy (GTDB): domain Bacteria; phylum Planctomycetota; class Planctomycetia; order Planctomycetales; family Planctomycetaceae; genus JABMPE01. The sequence goes on along the minus strand of JADHNX010000264.1, from coordinate 6,086 downwards.
TTGCGAACTGATGCCCAGAGTGGCGAGTATCGCTGATCGATTTGCTTTTATTCGGTCGCTGGTTGGTTCGGCAGGTCGCCATGACGGGTTTCAGTGCCAGTCCGGGTTTCACTACAAGGATCTGGAATCAATGGGCGGTCGACCTGCGATGGGGTCGGTTGTGTCGAAGCTGCTGGGACGCGCCGACGACGTTTCGCCGCCATTTGTTGATCTGATGCTCGGTCGGCCGCTTGTTCGCAACAGTGCCCGACCTGGTTTTCTCGGACCGTCACACAAGCCGTTTCGTCCGGATATTTCGAGCATGTTTCATCGGCAACTCGAACAGGGCATGCAGGGCGAATTGAAACGGCTGGGCGCGGATCATTCTGTAAGTATGAAGCTGAACGAGCAGTTATCGCTGGCGCGGCTCGAAAGTCGCGCAGACTTGCTCGGAGGGCTTGATCGAATTCGGCGGAAAGTCGATGCCAGCGGGATGATGGATGCGATGGACGCTTTTAATCAGCAGGCCGTCAGTATTCTGACTTCCGGTCGCTTTGCCGAAGCGCTCGATCTGCAAAACGAAGATCCGCGAGTTCTGAGGCGATACACAAGCCCGGCGATGCCGGAAGCCTTTCAGTTCACGACGGCAGAAGGCGTTGAGGCACCGCAGAAGTTCCTGCTCGCAAGACGGCTGATCGAAGCAGGGGTCCGCTGCGTCAGCGTATCGATCAGCGACTTCGACACGCATTCGAGCAATTTTCCAAGAATGCGGGCGTTGCTGCCGATCGTTGATCACGGCCTGCATGCGCTGGTGACTGACCTCGAAGAACGTGGAATGCTCGATGACGTGACCATTGTTGTCTGGGGCGAATTTGGTCGGACTCCGCGAATTGATCCGAAGACGGGTGGGCGTCATCACTGGCCGCGTGTCGGTCCAGCAATTCTGGCCGGTGGCGGATTGCGAACCGGTCAGATCATCGGTGCAACGGATCGAACGGCAGGGACCGCTGTTTCGCGACCGGTCCATTACAAAGACGTCATGGCGACGTTGTTTGAACGGATCGGCATTGACGCTCGGAACACGACCATTGTTGATCCTCAGGGACGGCCTCAATACCTGCTCGATGAAGGTGAGCCAATGGTTGAGGTTGTTTGATGAGCATTGCTGCTGAGCTGCTGCCGGCTGTCGTTCTGGAACGAACTTTCGTCGACGTCTCCATGTTGCTGTTGAGCACGGAGCTGCCGGCAGCGTTGAAGGAAGCTCTACTGCCGAGCCTGCTGGCTGCGATTGTTGGCCTGCTGGTATTTTCGACGCTGTATGCATCGAAAATTGTTGCCGGTCGTCGGCATGTCGAAGAGCTGCAACGGGCGCTGCGAGACAAAGAGAAAGCTGTGCTGGCTCTGGAAGCAAGCGAAGAACGATTTCGGACGCTGTGTGACCATGCGCCGGTTGGCATTTTTGTCGATGATGGACGCGGAAACGGCGTCTATCACAATTCGAAGTGCGGCGAAATCACCGGCTTGTCAGTGGAAGGAGGACTGGGCAATGGCTGGCACACAGCCATTCACCCTGATGATCGAGAACGCGTTGTGAACCGGGTTTTAGAAGCCGTCTCCAAGGGGGAAGCTTATCAGGATTGCAATCGGTACGTTCATTCAGACGGCACAGTTCGATGGGTGGAGGGAATTGCGGTGCCGGTGAAGGCGGCTGACGGCGAGCTGGTTGCTTACGTCGGTACGTTGCTCGACGTCACCGCTCAACGGAAAGCGGCTGAGGCTCAACAGGCCAGCGAGTCTCGTTACCTCGCGATCGTCAATGAACAGTCGGATTTGATCGTTCGCTGGCAGACCAATGGAACTCTTCTATTTGCGAATCAGGCGTGGTGTGATTTTCAGGGGTGCTCGCTTGACGAAGCGCTGGGGATTGATTTTCTCTCCGTTGTTCCGGATCAGCGTCGCGAGGAACTGAGGCAGTGGGCGTCAACCGTGACTGCCGAGCAGCCTGTGGTCTCCGGGGAGTCAACGTTTGTCATGGCGGACGGTCGTCGGCATTTTCAGCTTTGGACCGAGCACGGCATTTTTGACGAGCAGGGGCGGCTGATCGAAATCCAGAGTGTCGGACGCGACATTACGGCAGAACGCGAGGCAGAAGACCAGTTCAGAGAGCAACAAAGTCTGTTGGCTCACGTGTCCCGACTGTCGACGATGGGCGAACTGGTCGCCGGAATCGCTCACGAAGTAAACCAGCCACTCTATTCGATTAAGAATTGTGCTCAGGCGTTGCAGAATGTTCTGGCGGATGAGAATCAGTCCAATCGCGAATTGATGGTTCAGTGTGCTGATCAGATCAGCGATGCCTCATCGCGAGCCGGAGAGATGATTCGACGAATGAGAAGCTTCGTCCGGCACGGTGAGACGGAACGCGAAGTTTGTGACTTGAATTTGCTGGTGGAAGAAGCCGTTCGACTGGTCGAGTTTGAAGGCCGTCGGCACCAGGCAACCGTTGTGGTACGGCCGACCAACGAGTGCGTTCTTGTCCGGGTTGATCGTGTGCAGATTCAGCAGGTTCTGGTGAATCTTTTGAAAAATGCTTTTGAGTCCATCGCTGCCGCCGGGTGTGAAATTCGCGAGGTGGAGGCATGCTGTAGCGTTGCCGGATCGGTGGGGAAAATCTCGATCGTTGATTCGGGGCCTGGAGTGCCTGAAGAGTTTATCGAGACAATTTTCGACGCTTTTGTAACAACTCGCAAAGAAGGCATGGGAATGGGTCTGGCCATCAGCCGAACAATCGTGGAAGGCCATTATGGCCGAATCCGGGTTGAGCAGCCTCAGGGCAGCGGAGCCGCCTTCCTTGTGGAACTGCCTTTGCACGATCCAGCACAATCTTTTGCCAGTATCGATGTTACCAGTGCGGTTGACCCGGTTTCAGACGTGACCGTGAATGCCGTGAATGTTGTTGCCCAGGAAGCCTGACGATGTCAGAGAAGTCAGATCAGCCAACTGTTTTCGTGATCGATGATGACGGGCCCGCACGCGAATCGGTCTGCCTGCTCGTTCGGTCGATGGGCATTCGTGCTGTGGCATTTGAATCGGCAGAAGAATTTCTGAACGGGTTTGATCCGGGCTGTCCCGGATGTGTGATTACGGACGTCCGCATGCCTGGGCGAAGCGGCGTGGAATTGCAGGAAGTACTTCTCAGCAATTCGATCGAGATTCCGGTGATTGTCCTTACCGGCTACGCGTCGACGAATTTGACCGTTCGGGCCATGAAGAACGGTGCGGTGACGTTGCTCGACAAGCCCTACCAGGACAACGACCTGTGGGATGCCGTTCGCTGCGCTTTGACTCAAGATGCAGCTCATCGCCAGCGAAGCAGGCGGGTTCGAGAGCTGCACGAGCGACTTGAGCGACTGACGGCGAGGGAAGCGAACGTGCTCGGCCTGATTCTTCAGGGACGCCCCAACAAGCAAATGGCGGCCGAATTGAACGTCAGCGAGCGGACGGTCGAGAATCGTCGGCGGGAAATTTTCCGCAAGACCGAAACCAACTCGGTCGCAGAAGTCGTTCGCCTGGCCATCGAAGCTGGCTGGGAACAGGCGGGTGAAAGCGGTGCCGCAGATGATGGCTGCCCAGGAACGAGTTGAACCGGAATGAATCGATCGCTGTCACGAGGTCCTTGTCAAGCACGCCTCTCCCATTGTCTGTTTGGCACCTCGATCAGCAGCGTACGGAGTTACCGCCTGTCGAGAGTTTAGTGTGTGGAAACCCGTAATTGGGGTGCGGGAATCTGTAGCGTCAAACGCGTGTCCTTTCGGCAGAGTTGTGAGATTATCCCGGAGGCATTCAGCTCGATCAGAATGAAATCATTCTTCGATCAAATGCCTGGTCGGTCAGAAGCCGATGGTCTACGACTAAACGTCTTTCATCAATGCGTTGTCAGGCGTCTGTTACGGTTTGAAGTTCATCGGTATCGCTTAGCGGCAAGTTCAGAATTCAACGTCGACAGTTCGTTGGCCTGTAGATTTCAGTTTTGGCCCTCTGTTGGCCCCTTGGAGTCAGCCTCGTTGATTCCTGGTAATCGCTTCCCGGAAGGGGGGGAGTCCGGGAAGTAGCGCAATCATCCTTAATGAGTTGTCTACTGTTTGTTGGTGCCGGATTGAGTGACCAATCAATCCTGACAGTGAAAATGCTGTGGAGACTTCGAGACAAATCATGGAAAGTAATTCGCCGAATCGAGTTACGGGCTGTGTTCACGTTGTCGACGATGAACTTTTTGTCCGAGAGTCAGTGCAGTTGCTCGCTTCGTCGATAGAGCTGGCCAGCGTCGCGTACGAGTCGGCTGAGGAATTTGCCGACAGATTCAAGCCTGACGGACCAGGGTGTCTGATCGTCGATCTGTTCCTGACCAGACGGAGTGGCTTCAGTCTGCTGCGTGAATATTCCGATCCAAAGTTTCTGATACCAGGGATTGCGATCAGTGGTACAGCCGATCCGAAACACGCGTTGCGCGCGATCCAGGAAGGCGCGGTGACCTTTCTGAGTAAGAATTGCGAAAAGCGCGAGCTTGCGCAGGCGATCCTGATGTGTTTGAAACTGGCCCGCGAGGCGACCAGCGTTCTGGGGCAGCAACCCCCGCTGAACGTCGGACTTGATCAGCTTTCAGACTCTGAAAGGGTGGTGCTGGATTACCTGATTCAGGGGAGTCCGAATCGGGCAATTGCCAGCGCACTGGATGTCAGTGAGCGGACGCTGGAGCGGCGCCGCGCGTCAATTCTGGCCAAGTTGAACGCACGGTCCGCAGCGGAGGCCGCGCACATGGTGGGGCTGTATCATCGTGACAAGGGGGTTCTCCGTGCTCGATGGCCAGTTCCGGCTGAGCTGCTGGCTGGTGCCTTGTCTGGCGATCGTGAGCAGCCGCGACCGTAGAGAGACCTGCAATCGGTGATTGCAGCGGATCATCGAAGCTTGCCGCACAATGTCCGGGAAGACGCCGTTCCATCGGGACAAATGCTGAGCCTACGTCTTCCGGCTTCATGGGCTCTACAGGCTGCGCGACCGTGCTAATCATGGTGACTGAGCCAGTCCATACATCCCGCAAAAGTGGCGCAATGTCTGGTAGCGCGTCTGAGTCGTCGAAGGATGGGCGTGATTCGGAGCAAATTCTCCGCGAATCAGGCTCACCGGTTTGAACGCGACCTAGATTGTTGAGGACGAGGCTCTGCGCCTGTTCGCGAGCCTTCGTGCAGTCATTCAGAAAATCATTCCGAAGTGACTGATCGCCTCGAACGAAACAATGTGCCATGACATCTACCGGAACAATCGAATCGAATCGGACGGACTCTGCGGTTAGTGCGGCTGCTCAGACGTCCCGCGATTCTGCGAAAAAGCTGCGAGTCTGTCATGTCAGCATGTGTCTGTTGACCGGCGGGCTTGAGCGGCTGCTTGTCGAGTTCGGCAGGAATCGAGATGGCGAACGCTTCGAAACAAGCTTCGTCGCCCTGGAAGGAATGGGCGTTCCGGCTGACGAATTGCGTGGGCAGGGACACCACGTTGAATGTGTTGCCGATGCGGTTGACGGCAAGCTGGCTCGGCTGCGACGTCTCACGCAAATCTTTCGCGATGGTCAGTTCGACGTCGTTCATACTCACAACACACTGGCTCACTTTTATGGAGCCTTCGCGGCGCGACTTGCAGGCGTCCCGGTTGTCGTAAATACGCAGCACGGTCGCGGCTGCGGGAAAAACTGGAAGGCAAGACTGCAGTTCAGAATGGCGAATCGGCTGAGCGATCGTGTGGTCGGCGTTTCCGAAGATGCCGCCAGACTTTGCCGGCAGGATGATGCTCGCTCAGCCGATCGAACAGTCGCTTTGTGGAACGGCGTCGATCTTGATCGGTTCGAATATCGTGGTCCGTCAACTCAGCCAGTGGCGATCAGTGTGGCGAGGCTTTCTCCCGAAAAGGATTTCGCGACGATGCTTCGAGCCACCTGGATTCTTATTAAGGATCGTCCTGACTTTCGCCTGAAGATTGTTGGTGATGGTCCGGAACGGCTGAAACTCGAACAGTTGGCTGAAGAGCTGAACCTGACCGGCCACGTCGAATTTCTC
>JADHNX010000263.1 GCA_016779365.1 Planctomycetaceae bacterium | reverse complement strand
GGCGTTTCATTGGCGTGGCGTGTCAGCCAGAAAATTTCAGTGCCGGCTTCCTGTTTCGCTAACTCGCCAAGCGTGACAATCGCCGTTGCCGCTGAGTAGCCGCTTCCCACAACCAGCGTCCGACTGCCAGAAAATTCTGCACGATCTCTGCCTGCAATGTCGGGCAGACAATAGTCGATCCGATCGGCGAGTTGGCGTTCTCCGATTGCCGGAATTCCGCCTTCGCCCAGCGAGTTGTGGTTTCCGAAAGTCCCGGAACAATCGAGCACGAAGTCGGCTTCGGTTATTTCTTCACCGTTCGCCTCGGACTCGGTCAGTAACGTAAACGGAGATTCCAGCCGCGAACGTCTGCCAATCGCATCGCCCTTCCAGAGATGTCGCTTTCCGATCCTGATGACGCGAGCGTTTTCTCGAATGCAATTCTGCAGTAGCGAATGCCGACTGAGTGGAAGCAGGTATTGCTCGAAAAATTCGGCCCCGGTCAGCAGTTCTTCATTGGCGGGCAAGCAGTTTTGAGGAAGTGCTCCCCTGCCCCACTCTGACGAGTTGATTCCAAACGGGCTGAAAAGTCGGACGTGGCCCCATGACCGAACATTCGCAGCCACAGTGCACTGCTCGAACAGCGCGACGTCGAAGCCTTGTATTCTCGCGTACAAAGCTGCTTCCAGCCCGATCGGCCCGGCACCGATGATTGCAATCCGTTTGCCTGGCATTCCTTCGCTCCGAATCGACATCCTGTGTGCAGGGACGGGAGACCTCAAGCATTGCGGTCTACTGTTGCTGCTGCCGTTGTGCCGTCAAAAGTTTGTTATCCGTCAATTCCGCCTGCTCAGACTCTGAACCGACAAGGCTGTAAGGGGGCATTGGAATCGAAGGTTCGTGTCCCTGCAGCATTTGCCGAACAAGGACCGCCGTGCCGGGTGACATCTGCAATCCTGACCGAAAGTGTCCAGCGGCCACGAACAAGTTCTCTCGACCGGGCAGTCTGGTGATGAACGGTTCTTCTCGACCAGAGTAGGGTCGCAGCCCTGACCATGTTCGCTCGATTTCGGCTGAGGCCAAAGCTGGAACCAATCTCACGGCGAATTGAAGCAGACTCTGCACGCCGTCGACTGTGTTCTGTTTGACAAAACCGGCTCGTTCTTCCGTTGAGCCGATCAGAATTCGTCCGTCAGCTCGCGGAACGAGATATCGTGGACCGTCCTGAATCACATGTCGAAACGGAAGCGATGGGCATCGCAACAGAACAATCTGTCCTCGCATTGGCTCGACGTTGACTTCCCCACCGGCGGCGATCGATAGCTGACGAGACCACGCTCCGCTGCAAATTACAAACTGCCCCGCCGAAAAATCATCGCCTGTCGTTCGGACATGGGTAACACGATCTCCGGACATTCGCCATCCGTAAACGGGCATGCCTTCCCGGAACTCAACTCCCGCGTTGATGCAGGCTGTCGCCAGCGCTTTCAGGTGGCGAGGGTTGCGGACCTGGCAGAATTCATCCAGCCGGTACGCCTCTTTGATCGTTGCCGAAATCTCAGGTTCAACGTGTCGGAGTCTTTCGCTGGTCAGAAATTCCACGCTGTTGCCGGTTGCCGTCCAGATGCCCGCTTCTGAATTCAGGCTGCGGTCAAATGAGACCTCGATGGCGCCGCAGTTGTGGTAGCCGTTGTCGATTCCCGTTGTCGAGCAAAGTGACTGTGTCCACTCTGGCCAGAGTTCGCAGCTGAGCGCTCTTAATCGACCTTCTCCACTGGTTTCTCCTGAGAGCTTGCCTGGAGGCAGCATGCCAGCTCCCGCCCAGGACGCTTCCCGACCGATCGTCGACTGGTCAATGACCGTAACTGCGGCACCGTGGCTGGCGAGTTCCCAGGCGGTCGAGAGTCCAATTACCCCTCCGCCAACAACAATCACATCCGACATGCGTCCTGAACTTTCCGTGCGCCGTACGTCCTGATTTTTCGCGGGAATTCAACTGCCTGCCCTGCCCGATTGGCACTCGATCAAGTGCCGGGCTACGAGGCGGCTGGCAGAGTATAGGAACCGTTCGGTGAGTGTCACAGCACGCGCGATCTGGTCCCGCCATGTAAAAAGAAACGGCGAAGCTCACTTGAACTTCGCCGCTTCAGCAATGTGTCGACACTCAGAATGCGGGAGACTCCCCTGCCCTTCTACTGAAGGCTGGCGCCGTAAGCTGTTCCCAGACTTTTCAGATCCGTGGCGTAAACGGCGGTCACGGCCGCTTGCACATTGGCACCGGACTGAAGGCGATCGATGAACTGCCCAAATTTTCGCGGCCCGCCTGCCTTGATCATGAACGAAACCAGTGAATAGCCAACCGGACCGATGTCACCTGGTCCGAATTGACCATCAGTGAAGACGTCTTCCGGACGAGTAATTCCCTTGAGCGCTTCCAGAATCTGCGGGCCCATGCCGTCAATGTAAGCGTTCGATCCAACCGCTCGACCGGCCAGTGCCAGCCCGGTTCCTCGGATGACCCATTGCGGGAGATTCGTTCCCGGTTTTTGCAGGTAGGCACCGGTGATGTGGTCGATAACGCTGAGGTGCAGTCCGCCATGCGTTTCGCCAGGATCGTCACCGACGTCCTCGACAGCAATGTATGCATCTTCAAAACCGGTGGTGACGTGGGCGTGGCCGTGAACATCCCGAGCGGTGCTTCGGCTGTGCAGAACCTGGTTCAACTCCGTGTAACCAAATCGGTCTTTCATGACGAAGATCGTCAGTCGCCCTTTCCAGACCGGGCGGGTCTGGATTCCGAACATCGACCGCAACTCGCCAACGTACTGCCCTGCCCAGTCACTAACCTGCTTGAGCCGGTCTTCTGAGGCATCGCCATAGACGTAGAACTCGTCACTGGCCACAAAGCGAGCGGCCGTGCGAGCCGACACTCGCTTCCACTGTTCCTCAGTCCGCTGCTCACGCATCTGGCGAAACTCGTCTGGCGACAGCGCGGCCAGACGTTCCATCGCCAGCTCGTCTTCCGTCGGAACGAGTTGCCGAAGCGGAAGTTTCGGATCGTTGCCGTCGAACTTCGCCCCTTCTTCGATCCATGTCTTCAGGTCAGCGTGAAACTTGCGAGTGATCCGCGCCTGCCCCTGCGGCATTCGAGGCTGCTCCCCTGCCCCGACCAGTTGCCACAGTCGGCTGCCATCGAGATTTCCCGCAACAATGACTCGTCCGCTATCGCCGCCGCGCATCAGATTCTCGAACGTTTCGACATTCAATCCGCTGTTGGGATCGTTGCCGCGATGGCATCCCGTGCAGAGATTCACAATCGTCGGCGCGATGTCCCGCACGAAGGATACTTTCTCCGTACCGGTCGCTTTGGTGATCATCACAGGCGGAGCATCGGGTTCTTTGCTGCCGTCTGGTTTCAACTCGGACAGCGGAATGGTTTCGTCGCTTCCGTCGAAGAGAGCCCCTTGATTGATCCAGGTGAAGATTTTTTCCAGCTCCGGTCGACCAAGCGGTTGCCCGTTTCTTGGCATACGAGCTTGAGCGTCCTGCGTCGCAATTCGCAGCATCAACAGACTTCGCTGAGCCTGTTTCGGGACCAGTAAGGCTCCGTTCTGCCCTCCTCGTTTCATTGTGGCGAACGATGTGAGGTCCAGACGCCCACGAGGATTGTCGCTCCCGTGGCAGTTTCCGCATTGTCCAGCCAGAATTGGAGCGATCTCGCGGGAGAAACTGATCAGCGTCGGGTCAGGTTTGTCGAGAGCCTTTGCCACGCGTTGCCGATTGACCGTCAGCAGTTTCATCAGTGTGGCGACCGATCGGTCGGTCGGCGGAAACTGAGCATCTTCAATCAACTTTCTGGCCTGACTGTTAAGCTCTTCGAGCTTTTTCTCGGCTTCCTCGTAGTCCTTGCGTCGGATCATGGTCGACACAGCGGCGACTTCCTTCTGGATCGCCGAAAGCTCCTTCCGCTGCTCAGGTGTCGGAGCTGCTTCAGAAACCGAAACTGACATCGCCAGCATCGCAATGCCAAGAGTTACGCATGCACAGAGTTGTCGCATTCTTACAGTCCTCAAATCACCGAGCTGACGGACCAGCTGGATCGGTCCGTGTCTGACAGTTTTGACCGAGTATAGGCCTGCCGGCAAGTCGAAGAAAGACTCACCGCGATGCAGGAGCTTCCTCGCGCAACGTCACGGTGTAACCCCGGAACGTCCAGCAGTCTTCGCTGCGTTTCGAGACGCATCTGCCAGTTTGTCGAATTCGATGCACTCGTAGCCGGTGTCGTCCGGGTGTGTAAACAAAAACAGCCCGCCGAATTCGGCAGGCTGTTCTGAATTGTCGACTTTCTCAACGCATCCGATTACTGAACAGCAGCCAGTGCGGCTTCGTAGTTCGGGTGATCGGCGATTTCGCTGACATACTCAACGTGAGTTAGTTTTCCATCACCGTCGGCGACAAAGACCGCTCGAGCCAGGCAGCGATGCAGCGGGCCGCCCTGAATCAGGACACCGTAAGCTTCGCCGAAGCCCGTGCAGCGATGGCCGCTCAGAGCCTGGATGTTTTCAGCTGATTCCGCTCCACACCAGCGTTTCTGAGCAAACGGAAGGTCCATGCTGACGACCAGAACTTCGACTCCGTCCAGGCTGCCGGCTTCGTCATTGAAGCGTTTGGTCTCTTGATGACAGGTTGGAGTGTCCAGCGACGGCACCGTAATTATGATGCGTGTCTTGCCGGCGCTATCAGCCAGAGTCACGTCGCCGAGCGCGTTGTTTTGAAGTTTGAATTCGGGAGCTGCGTCTCCCACTTTCAATTCCGGGCCGGCCAGGTCGACGCCGTTTCCTTTGAGTGTCACCGCTCCGTTGCGAACTTCCGCCATTTGTTTTCTCCAGAGATGCGAACTGCCATCGTGACAGCTCGAAGTATCCATTGGTTGTCGTGTGGGACCGTGGTCATTCTAAAACCGACGGTCACTCCACTCCCTTTGGGCGGATCAAACACGTCCACCCACACAGTTGCACCATTTAGCCGACTCCGACGTTTCGCACAACAGATCGGCGACTCACTGCTGTCATCGTTCCGGGTTCTCGACCAGTTGACGAGTTGCCTAAGCAGCAGCCAGGCTTTCTGTTAGACGCACGATGCGACGATCTCTCTCGCGTCGCATATTCTGAAAATTACCGACAGGAATTCTGTTGATGACGAGCAACTTTCTCAAATGTTATTTCGCTTCACTGGTCGTTGTTTTCAGCATGACGAACGTCATGACGGCGGCAGACGACAACGCTGCTCGACCGAATTTTCTCTTCATCATTGCTGATGACTGCACGCATCGAGACATCGGCTGTTACGGCGGGCAGGCGATTACTCCGAACATTGATCAGCTCGCAAAAGAAGGTATGAGATTTACTCAGTGCTTTCAGGCTGCTCCGATGTGCTCGCCGACTCGGCACAACATTTACACGGGGCTTTACCCTGTAAAGAGCGGTGCTTATCCGAATCACACGTTTGCGAAGGACGGCACAAAGAGCGTTGTCCACTATCTGAAGCCGCACGGCTATCGGGTGGCGTTGAGCGGCAAAAGTCACATCGCTCCGCGGGAAGTTTTTCCCTTTGAAATGTCTGCGGTGAAAAATAACCCGGATTTGAATGCCGTCGAGAAATTGTTTAAGGAAAGCAAGGATGCCGGCACGCCATTCTGCCTGTTTGCCTGCTCGAACGAGCCGCACACTCCGTACACGATGGGTGATCCGTCAAAGTACGACGCGGACAAAATCAAATTGCCGGCCAACTTTGTCGACACGCCCGAGACTCGTGCCGAGTATGTCAAGTACCTCGCGGAGATCACCTATTACGACTGGCAGGTGGGCGAGTGTCTTCGACTTCTCGACAAGCACGGGCATGCCGATAACACGCTGGTGGTGGTGGTCAGTGAGCAGGGATCGAGCTTTCCGTTTGCCAAATGGACCTGCTACGACTCTGGCCTCCAAAGCGCGATGATCACTCGCTGGCCAGGAAAGATCGCCGCCGGAGTCACAAGCAATGCAATGGTCGAATACGTCGACGTTCTGCCGACGTTTCTCAACGCTGCCGGTCTGAAGCGACCAGACGTGCTCGATGGACGCAGTTTTCTTCCGGTCCTGACTGGCCAGGAAACGACCCACAAAGAATTCGTCTTCGGTCTGATGACAACTCGTGGAATCATTAACGGCTCGGACCACTTCGGGATTCGGTCTGTTCGTTCCGGCAAGTACAAGTACATCGTTAACCTGACCCCCGAGGTTAAATTTCAGAACGCGTGTGTCAGGTTGCCGTCCTTCACTTCCTGGAAAGCCAAAGCTGAAGCTGGTGACGCCGCCGCTGCCGAAGTTGTCCGTCGTTACGAACATCGACCGGCCGAGGAACTCTACGACGTGTCGACCGACAAGCTCGAATGGAAGAATCTCGCCGACGTCCCAGAACTTTCCGAAGTTAAAGCCGAGCTGAAAAATCAGCTCACGATGTGGATGGCCGCTCAAGGTGATAAAGGCGCACAGACAGAAATGGAAGCGCTCGAGCACCAGGGGCGAAATCGGAAAAAAACGTCCCAATCAGTAACCCGAAAAGGCACAAAGGGGGGCGGCAAAAAGAAAGCCGCGAGCAAATAGCTCCCGCCAGTGATACGCATTCCAGTTTGAATGGGCGTGCATTCTCTTGCGCTCGCGCAGTCTCCCCATGATAACACGCCCGTCCTGAAATCATGGAGGCGGGTATGCGGGTTGAGTTTCATTTGTCGTTTTCGGAATTGACTGCTCTGGAGCGGTGTGAAAAGAGTGCAGAGCTGGCTCGTCGAATTCGCATCGTGATTCTAGCGATGAATGGCTGGACGGCTCCTGCGGTCGCGATGGCCACCGGTCTGTCGCGGCGTGTCTGCCAGGAATGGGTGGCTCGGTTTAATCAGTCGGGCCTGAGCGGTCTGGATGATCGCCGCGGACGTGTATCGCGAGCCCCACTGACGTCCGAGCAGGAAGTCGCGGTCCGCCAGCGTATTGAATCCGGGCCGACGGAAGTCGACCAGGTGTGTTCACTGCGAGGCAAAGATTTCCAGCGAATCCTGTCCGAAGAGTTCGGCGTACAACGATCGCTGACTGCGGTTCACAACCTGTTGCATTCGCTGGGGTATTCGTATCTGCGTCCCCGACCGATCCATCGCAAGTCCGATCCCGTTGCCATGGAAGAGTTCAAACAGCAGTGG
>JADHNX010000262.1 GCA_016779365.1 Planctomycetaceae bacterium | reverse complement strand
ACGTTCACAGAACGGACAGAGTCGCGGATCGAATGGGGCCAACACATCGAACAGGATTCTCGTGAAATGTGTCTCCCGACCGACCGAAGCCGTCACCGTTTCCTTCAACCGTCGCCGAACTGGCGACCAGACTCGAGTAATTATTGATGAGCGACAAACAGAATCTGTTCAACAAGGTGTGGGATTTGCATTCCGTCGGAACATTGGCGTCGGGTCAGACGCAACTGTTTATCGGGCAACACCTGATTCACGAAGTCACCAGCCCGCAGGCTTTTGAGATGCTTCGCGAGCGAAATCTGACCGTCCTGCACCCCGAGCGGACTCTGGCAACCGTCGACCACATTATTCCAACGCAGAACCAGGCTCGGCCATTCGTCGACCTGCTTGCCGAAGACATGATGTCGGCGATCGAGAAAAACTGTAAGGAATTCGGCGTCGAACTGCTCGACCTGGACGACAACCGGCAGGGCATCGTCCACGTCGTTGGCCCGGAGCAGGGACTCACGCAGCCCGGCCTGACGATGGCCTGCGGCGACAGCCACACCAGCACCCACGGAGCGTTCGGCGCGATCGCGTTCGGAATCGGAACCAGCCAGGTCGCCTACGTGCTGGCGACTCAGACGCTGACCATGATGCGTCCCAAGGTTCGCCGCGTCGAAGTCAACGGAGAGCTGGCTCCAGGAGTCTTCGCCAAAGACGTCACGCTGTACATCATCCAGAAACTCGGCGTGCAGGGCGGAGTCGGTTACGCCTACGAATACGCCGGCACAACCTTCGACGCGATGTCGATGGAAGAGCGCATGACCGTCTGCAATATGTCGATCGAAGGTGGAGCCCGCTGCGGATACATCAATCCGGATCAGACGACAATTGACTATCTCAGGGGGCGGCCGCTGTGTCCGCAGGGCGAAGAATTTGATCGAGCCGCTGAGTGGTGGCTGAGTCTCGCGTCCGGCCCGGATGCCGAATATGACGACGTGGTCGTCTTTGACGCCGCCGACATCGAGCCGACCGTTACGTGGGGCATCACGCCGGCGCAGTCGCTGGGAGTATCGCAGGCAATTCCGTCGCTCGACAGTTACGACGAAAGCGAGCGAACGCTGATCGGCGAAGCTCTCGAATATATGGATCTCAAAGAGGGGCAGCCCATCGAAGGCACAAAGATCGATGTCGCGTTTGTTGGTTCCTGCACCAACGGACGAATCTCTGACCTGCGAGAGGCGGCTGCGATTGCAAAAGGCAACAAAGTGGCAGACGGCGTGAAAGCGCTGATCGTTCCCGGTTCGCAGATTGTTGCCAAACAGGCTGAAGAGGAAGGGCTCGACAAAATCTTTATCGAAGCCGGCTTCCAGTGGCGAGCGGCGGGCTGCTCGATGTGCCTGGCCATGAACCCTGACAAGCTGCAAGGGCGAGAAGTCTGCGCTTCATCGAGCAACCGAAACTTCAAAGGCCGACAGGGAAGCCCAACCGGACGAACCCTGTTGATGAGCCCGGCCATGGTCGCTGCCGCCGCGATTAACGGCAGTGTTACCGACGTGCGAAAAATGCTCGAACCGGCACTGGTCTGAGTTGCTGTCCGTAAGGTGCGTCTCGACGCACCGTTCGTTGCGGCACAGCGGCTTGAAATTCAAATCAATCATCTGGTGCGTCAAGACGCACCCTACCGAGGAAATAAACGATGAGTAATGTTGAAACAGTTTCCGGTACCGGCATTCCGCTGCTTCTCGACGATATCGATACGGATCGGATTATCCCCGCTCGCTTCCTGCGGTGCGTGACGTTCGACGGGATCGGTGAGCACGCTTTCGAGGATGATCGCGAGCAGGATCCGAAGCACCCGTTCAATCAGGAACGTTTTCAAAACGGAAGTATCCTGGTGAGCGGGCGTAATTTCGGCTGTGGGTCTTCGCGTGAACACGCTCCGCAATCGCTGATGCGCTGGGGCGTGAAGGCTATCGTCGCGGAATCGTTTGCGGAGATCTTCTTTGGTAACTGCACATCGCTGGGAATTCCCGCCGTCTGTGCTTCGCGAAGCGATCTCAGAAAACTGGCCGCTGCCATTGAAGCGGATCCGACTCTCGAGTTCACTCTGGACCTCAACACGTCGACACTGAGTTTTGGCGGCGAAACTGTTTCGGTGACAATGCCTGACAGTGCTCGTTCGGCTTTGACGAGTGGACAGTTCGACGCCCTGGCTCAGTTGCTGGCACGTAAAGACGACATCGCTGCAACGGCTTCGAAGCTGCCTTACCTCAACGGTTTCGCGGTCTCGTAAGACTGAGTTCAGTTGAGAGTCAATTCCGTTTCAGATTTTCAAAGCACCTCATCAACGATTTCGTTGGTGAGGTGCTTTCTTGCTGACAGGGTCATAGACGGAGTGTGTCAAGAAACTGTTTGTGAGTTTTGTTTGTGATGCACGCTGAACGGTCAGATTGTTGCTTGAAGTCAACACTGGGCGTGCTTGACCGCTTGCAGTGTCGTGACAAATCGGACGAGTCGTGTCGGACGATGAAATTCACCCATTCGGTTTCGACGCGTTCTCAGTCAGCGAGAAGGTCTTTGTGACCGGTGCGAATTGTCAAATCGTAACTGTCAAAGCCTGGCCATTATCCCAGACCGATACGATCGGTTGGGATCGCTAAGCATGCCTTTCCTGGCCAACGCGCAAACGCGACACATGGTCTGAGAAAACGGGTTTGTTGACGCAGATCAACAACAGTTTTGCCTGGAAGATTCTGTATTGTGGTCTTCCTCGCAGGGGCCAACCGCTGCTCAAGTGAAGAGACACCCTCGTTGATTCAATCGGAACCAAACAGACGGCCTGATTCTTAGTCGGACAACGACATCGTTTACTGCTTCGAAAACTGGCCACCCAGCCGTATGGATACACGGCTGTTTTTCCCCGAGACACCCAGCTCAAATATCGATGGAAGATTGTCCTATGATCGCCCCTTTTGACCGCGAAGCAGTGCTCGAAGAAACAATCGCCGATCTCGAAGCATTGTATGATTATCATGCAATGATTCTGTCGCAGGCTCGGGTAGGCGTACTTGACTGGCCCGTCAACGACGCTCGCGTCTACATGTCGCCCTGCCTGAAAATGATGCTCGGCTATGACGACGAAGAGTTGCCGGACGCGTTCTCGGAATGGCTCAAGCACATTCACGAAGAAGATCGTGACAGCGTCAGCCAGGAACTTCAGGACGCCGTTCGAGCCGGGACGCCGAACTACGAGCGAGTTCACCGCGTGACTCGTCGAGATGGTTCTTCCGGCTGGATCCTGTTTCGAGCACAGATCACCCCGCAGAAGAATGATCGAGCCGGACGGCTGTTGGGAGCAGTCATCGACATCACAGACATCCGTCAGATGGTTAACGGTGTCCAGACGGCTGAAATTCAGTAATCGCTGA
This sequence comes from Planctomycetaceae bacterium, assembly GCA_016779365.1. GTDB lineage: Bacteria > Planctomycetota > Planctomycetia > Planctomycetales > Planctomycetaceae > JABMPE01. The sequence continues at coordinate 3,836 of JADHNX010000262.1, read as the reverse complement.
ACTTCCTTAGAGCCGGCTTCATTTGTTGCTCGATTTCTCAGAAGTCGAGACCGGCAAGGCGCAGGTTTCGGAGAATTTCACCTGCAACTTTGCGGGGAAGTAAATGCTCTCTCCGCGTTAGCTCAGAATGCTGTTGGCGACTTTCCCGTAGACGTCGGTCAGTCTGAAATCCCGACCGGCGTAGCGGTAGGTGAGTTTTGTGTGGTCCAGGCCGAGCAGGTGCAACGTCGTCGCGTGGAAGTCGTGGACGTGGAACTTGTTTTCGACGGCGGAGATTCCAAACTGGTCGGTCGCTCCGTAGTTCATGCCGCCTTTAACTCCCCCGCCAGCCATCCACATCGAGAAGCCTGTGGCGTTGTGGTCTCGACCGTCCTGGTTGCGAACGGCGGGAGTTCGACCGAACTCGCCGCTCCAGACAATCAGCGTGTCCTTCAGCATGTCTCGTTCTTTGAGGTCCGAGATCAACGCCGCGATCGGCTGATCAGTCGCGCCGCAGTTGGACGTCAGCTTTGATTGCAGACTCTTATGCTGATCCCAGCCTTCGTGAGTCAGCTCGATAAACCGCACGCCGGATTCGGCAAAGCGACGGGCCATCAGACAGGCCCGACCAAAGTCATCGGTCAGTCCCTTGCCAATGCCGTACTTCTTCTGTGTCTGCAAAGTCTCGCTCGACGTGTCCATCACCTGAGGAACTGCCGACTGCATCCTGAAGGCGAGTTCGTAAGATTCGATGACGCCGTCGATCTGAGAATTCAACGGCTGACGATCGGCGAGGTTCCGATTCAGCGACTGCACAAAGTCGATCTGCTTGCGCTGGACGTCTTCGGGAAGCTGCGAGTTCCTGATGTTTCCAATCTGAACCTTGCTGAGCGAATCACCCTGGTCACCGATCCGAGTCCCCTGATAAACCGCCGGCAGAAATGCGGAGCCATAATTCTGAGCACCGCCCAGGCGAGCGGGCGGTTTGATCGTGATGAAACCGGGCAGGTCCTGATTTTCGGTCCCGAGACCGTACAACGCCCACGCCCCCATTGACGGACGGACGAACTGGAAGTTGCCCGTGTGAAGCTGCACCAGCGCCTGAGGGTGATTGGGGATGTCCGTCCAGGCTCCGTTGATAACGCACAGGTCGTCGGCATATTTCGCCAGGTGCGGGTACAGGTCCGAAATCAGCAGCCCGCTTTCGCCGTGCGGCTTGAATTCCCAGGGTGACGAAAGCAGCTTGCGTCCCTTCTGAGAGTTCTGCCCGCCGGCATCGCCGCCGGGAGCCTCGCCTTCATGCTTTTTCAATGCCGGTTTGTAATCGAACGTGTCGACGTGCGATGGTCCTCCGCGCATGCAGAGGAAGATGACGCGTTTGGCTTTTGGTTCGAAGTGCGGCTGTCTGGGGAGCAGCGGATTCGAAGACGTTTGCTCCTTTGCCGAGACCGAGGCAGCGAGTCCTGCAAAGGCCATGTAACCAAATCCGCACGAGACAGATTTGAGAGCGTTGCGGCGCGTGATTTCGAACATGAGGTATTCCTGTGTCAACATTCTGCAGGCCGGAACAAGCTTGCGCCGTTCCGGCATTTGTTTCTACGGTGCTTGATTCTGGCTGCCGGAACCGCGAGGTGCCCGTCCCTGCCAGCGGTTGCATTCTTGACGTCTTACTCGACGTATCGGAATTCGGCACTGGCAAACAGTGATTGAGCGAGGCTGGTCCACGCCTTTTTCTGCCGGACAGATTCCGACTCGCTGCTTTCAAAGGATTGTGAGATCTGAGTGACGAAGGCCAGAGCCTCGTTTCGCTCGGTCTTTGACGGTGATCGTGCCAGAGCAATCTGCCATGCTCGATCGATGCGAGTTTTGTCACTGAGTTCATCGTCGTCGAGCAGGCGTTGGGCAAACGCCTCGGCCTGAGTGGTTACGAAATCGCTGTTCATCATGTAAAGCGCCTGCGTGGCGACAGTCGTCACGTCGCGACTTCCATAAATCATGCTCGGCTCGGGGAAGTCGAACACCTTCAGGATTTCCGGGACGTAGCCACGAACAATCGGCAGGTAAACACTGCGTTTCGAGTTGTCTGATTCAAATTTGTCGGTCTGCAGATTTCGACCAATGATCCCGTTTCCGACTGTCAGCACGACGGAACCTTTACCCGGTTCGGCATTGAGCCTTCCGCTGACGACGAGCATCGCATCGCGGATGGACTCGGCTTCGAGCCGGCGATGGTTGGCTCGCCAGAGTAGCTCGTTCGCCGGATCGATCTCTTCCGCGTCCGAGTTTCGCTCACTGCCCAGTCGATAAACGCGGCTCGTCATGATTCGTCGAATCGTGTGTTTGACCGACCAGCCGTTAGCTTTGAATTCGGAAGCCAGCCAGTCGAGCAGTTCTGGATGCGTCGGTCGATCGCCGTTTGCTCCAAAGTTGTCGACGGTCGCGACGAGGCCGCGTCCAAAGAGGTGCTGCCAGATTCGGTTCACAGCGACGCGAGCGGTCAGCGGGTTGTCGTCCTGAGTCAGCCACTCGGTCAGAGCGAGCCGTCCGCTGGTTGAACGGTCGAGTTCCGGAATATGTCCGACACTGCCGATCGTCAGAAAGCCTCGCGCCACGGTGTCGCCACGATCGTTGGCTTCGCCACGAATTCGAAGTTCCGTGTCGTCGGGCGATGCCGCGTCCAGCACAGCCATTGTCTGCTCACCATCGTTCGTCGAGACGGATTCCGCCTTCTGCTGTCTGAGCCGCTTTGAAAGCTGCTGGACTCTGTCCTCGGATTTGTCTCGCTGAATGCGGATGTTTTGAACGCTGGGATTCTTTTTCAGTTGAGCTTCGAGCTTCTTTAATTTTGCCCGCTCAGCTTTAAGCTGCTTTTCGACGACGGCGGTCGAGGAGCCTTTGCCGGTGCCTTTCGTCGCGATCTGAGCCACCGTTCCATCCGCAGCGATACTCACCAGACGACTCGGGTTACGATTCCCGTTGGTTGCGTCGGTGCCGTAGAACGTTTCCGTGCTGCGGAAGATGCCGGCCAGTGCGTAATACTCTTTCTGAGGAATCGGATCGAACTTGTGATCGTGGCACCTTGCACACGAGGCCGTCAGTCCGATAAACGCTCGCGTCGTGACATCGATCTGCTCATCGACGACGTCCATCGCGAAGGCTTCGTCGTTGGTTTCGTTCAGCGACTTCGGTCCGATGGCCAGGAACGCCGTCGCCAGCATCTGATCGCGACGCTGCTCCGGCGAATCGTAGGGCAGCAGGTCACCGGCAATCTGTTCTTTGATAAATCGATCGTACGGTTTGTCATCGTTAAACGACCGGATGATCCAGTCGCGGTATCGCCACGCGTAGGGAAAAGTCGCGTTTCGTTCCATGCCGGTCGACTCGCCATACCGCACGACGTCCATCCAGTGGCGTCCCCAGCGTTCTCCGAAGTGCGGCGAAGCCAGCAGTTCGTCAACCAGATTTCCGACCGCAACCGCGATGTTTTTTTCAGCGGCGACTTTGAACGCGGCAGTCTGCTCAACACTCGGCGGCAGCCCGATCAGGTCAAAGTAGATTCGTCGAGCCAGCGTCTCTGGCGAAGCATCGCCCGTCGGCTTCAGCCCGCGCGACTCCTGCTTCGCCGCGACAAAGTGGTCAATTTCCGTGGTCGCCCATTGATTCTTCATCGCTGGCGGTTCCGGATTCGCGATCGGTCGGAACGCCCAGAATTCGCGAGCCTTTTCGAAGTTGATTTCGCGACGGATCAATGCCGCCTTTCCGTCGCGAGGATCCTGCGCTCCCATTTTGATCCACTGTTCAAACTTCGCGATCGTCTCTGCCGGAAGCGGCTCGTCCGGTGGCATTTCCAGCCCTTC
>JADHNX010000261.1 GCA_016779365.1 Planctomycetaceae bacterium | reverse complement strand
CACATGCCGCGAGTCGAAGGCGAGTCCGCAGGATTCAGCAATGACACCGTTCGAGTCGTTCACAACCAGAGTTGGAATCTGGCTCCGGTCGAAAAAATGGTCCGCAGCGTCTGCATGAACTGCCACGGCCTGGAATTTTCTCTGAATGCACTGGCCGATTCGAGCCTTAAAGGCACCTGCTACGAGGGCGTTCCCAAAAGACAACTCAAAACCATCGACATGGCGGAATCCTGGTTTCAGTCCAAACAGCGGCAAAAGTCCGCAGCGAAATAAAACAAGTGGCGTCTCGAACAAACCGGATCGAACTTCCGGAACGACCAGCGGTGCAATTGTCTTTTCGAAATAAAACTTTGCTCAGGCAGTGCTCGCTCCTGCTGCCGCGGCCAGGGATTTGCTGAAGGAAACTCCAATAATGTGTGTAACAACTCTGTTTCACAGGTCGGGCAGTGTGATTGCGTTTGCGCTGGGAACGACTCTGGCGATCAGCACAATCGGATGCGGTGGGGCATCGACGCCACCTGCGGAAGCGAGCCCTCCGGTCGCTGCTGGCATCTCGCCTCAGAAGTTTTCGGACGCAGTCCACGCCGTGATGATGGCTGATCGGACCGTTTACGCGAAGCACGTCGTGACTCGGCTGAAGAAGCAGAACGCTCCCGTCAAGCCCAGCGAATACTGGCAGGATGAAGATCACACGATTCCACTTCCCGCTCAGATGTTTCGACTGGGAGCCGAACTGGTCAGTGACAATCCGGCAGCCGGCTTCACTTACGCCCTGAAGTCTCAGTGGCCGCTGAATCCACAGAATCAGGCGGAGGGGACGGAAATCGAAGGCCTGAAGTTCATCGCTGAAAACCCAACGGAGAACTTCTACAAGGAAGAACTCATCGGCGGCAGCAAATACTTCACCGCCGTTTACGCTGACAAAGCCGTCGCCGCCGCGTGCTGGGAGTGTCACAACGAACATGCCAGCAAGCGTGCCGACTATCCAACGTTCAAAGAAGGCGACGTGATGGGAGGCGTCGTCATCCGAATTCCACTCGACTGATTCAAGTTCAAAGTCCTTGTTCCCCCCTCACAGCGGACTCTCAAGCAGCCGCGTTTCGTCTGCCGAAGGGGCAGGACTCATGCAGAATTAGCTCCGAAACAAAGTATGTCGGCCCTTTCCAGGCTGACTCGCTTTTCCAGCTGACAGACTGGAAGACCTGACGTACGAACCGGGAAGTTGTTTCGGGACGATTCCTGACAAACGGCGGCATCCAGAGTGGAGTAACGTTGTTCTGCTGGGAAGACGGAAATTCACAAGTCAGCTCGCCTCACTCAGGGTGGCACATTCGACGGTGCAGTGCTTGCCGCATGTTGCAACCGTCGACGCTGCCCAGCTTCATCAGTCGTCAGAGTTGATGGCTATCAGATTTCAGCCCCTGATGCTCACACAACGAACGTCTTCTGCGCTTTTTCAGAGCACTCTCTGTGCATCAGTCGTCAGTCAAAGCGTCTTCCCTTGCTGATGCGTGGCTCACTTCGTGTGGCAAACCACACACTTTTAGACACTTCACAACGTGGGCATTCATAAAAACAGCGGCAACACACAACTCATGTCAGCTTTGGCATCGCGGTTGCTTTGTGTGGTTCCATATTCAATCCACAATCTGCCGAGGATCTCCTGCGCCGGGAGCAGGAAACTTTTGTGGATGCATCTTGCCCCTGCCGTAAAAGCTCAAGCAAACAATGGACCGACAAATGAGCGCATGGTTCCGAGGATCCAAACCGAACGGCGGCGATTCATTTGCGAAAGCGTCTGCCTCGGTCTCACGGGAAAACGCTGTCCATGAGGAAGAACTCGTTGAAGTTTGACCCGAAAACTCAGTTGCGATCTCAAAGCTCGTTGAGGATTTTCCTGATGATCGAGGTATCACCATGGAAGTAGCAACAACCAAACGCACCAGGTTACTGAGAGCCGTCGAGGTCTGGACACCCACGACCAATGGACTGCAATTGGAACGCTCCAGCGCCGTCTACGCAGAAGCCGACACCTTTGAGACGGTGAGCAACAAAACACGATTTCACATGGGAAGTGGTCTGCCTGGCCTTGTCTGGAAAGCCGGTGTGCCCGTCGTCTTCAACGACCTGGCCACAACCGATTTTGTACGACACGAAGCCGCGTCTAAGGACGAACTGACTGCCGGCATTGGCGTTCCGATCTTTGACGGTGAGCAGTTTGTGGCCGTCCTCCTTTTTCTCTGCCACACAAGCGACATCAGCGCTGCGGCATTTGAATCCTGGATCCTCGACGAAACTCGACATGAGCTGACACCCGGAACCGGTTTCTATGCCAATCTCGACCGCTTCCGACGGATGACTCAATATCTTCGTTTTCCTTACGGAGCGGGACTGCCCGGCGATGCCTGGCAATCGCGAATGCCTCGTCTGCTGGATCGACTCGCAGACTCAACCGATTTCCTGCGAGCTTCGGGAGCCGATGCTGAGGGGCTCGACTTCGGGCTTGCCGTCCCCGTGATTAGAAATCGGGAAGACATTCGATCCGTCGTGCTACTTCTCTCGGCCAATCGATCACCGGTTTCGCAGGTGATACAAATCTGGACGCCCAATGAAGATCGCTCGGCCTTCAATCTGACCAGCACAGTCGCTCCCGGAGCAGGTCTCATGGCAGATCTTTGTCATGAAATATCCTGCGCTCCGGGCGAAGGGCTGGTTGGCACCGTTTGGAATAATCGAATGCCCTTGGTGCAGACAGGCTTTGACTCGGAACCCGAGTCGCTCGCACTTCCTGCGAAAGAGTACGGCCTTACCTGGTCCGCTGGCTGGCCAGTCATCGCTTATGGTCAGGTCCAAGCAGTCTGTGTCTTCATCGATTGAACCTGTTCCTGCGGCTCAGTCTGGAGGCTTCAGTAGTGATGACGAAAACCAAAACTTCGGTAAAAGCTTCTGAAGTCGATCACGCGGCGCTTGCGAGTGAAAATCGCCGCCTCAAGAGTGAGCTGACTCAACTTAAAGCCGCCGATCAATTTGTCAGAGAACGCGAACAGGTTTTGCAGATCATTCTTGATTCGGCGACGGACGTGATCGTCACGATCAACGAACAAAGCGAAATTGTTCACGCAAACGCTGCGGCCTATCAAACATTCGGATACAGCGCTGCCGAGCTGACTGGCCTGCCCCTGACAATCCTTATGCCGGAGATTGCAAAAGAACGACACCATGCTGACATCTCCACTTTTCTGCGAACCGGCACGCAGCAGCGATCATGGCAAGGCCTGCGTTTCAACGGGCTTCATCGCGATGGCCATGAGTTTCCCATCGAAATGTCTTTCGGCGCAATGAGACGCCCCGACGGAACGTACCGGTTCACCGGGATCATTCGCGACATCACAAAACTGGCCGAAGCGGAGGAGATTAAACGGCAACAGCTTGGAGAACTCGCTCACCGGCAGCGGCTCTTGTCGGTTGGAGAAATGGCGTCAGGACTCGCCCACGAATTAAACCAACCCTTGTTGGCCATCTGCCTTCAAGCGGACGCTGCCGCCGAAAGACTCCAAAGAATGCTCGGGGCAAATTCAAGACACACCGGCCCAGGAGTTTGCGAAACGGACGAAGCCGCAACCAGCAAACTGCAAACCAGTCTTTCAGAAATTGCGAACCAGGCCGAGCGGGCATCACGCGTAATTCGTTCTGTGCGAAGCCTCGTCCGACGCGAGGAAGTACCCAGGGCTCGTGTATCGCTGGCAAAGATTGCCACCGATGTTCTGCCAATCTGCGAACACTGTTGTGATCAGGGCGGCTCGCAACTTGTCGTTGACGTTTCTCGCAGTTTGCCAGACGTCATCGCTGAAGAAACATTGATCGGACAGGTGATCGCCAATCTTGTTCAGAACGCAGTCACGGCCATGAAAGACATTCCTCAATCGAATCGCCGAGTCGCGATCTCTGCCGACGAGATTGGTAACAATCAGATTCAGGTGTCCGTCAGCGATGCCGGCGAGGGACTCTCAGCAGAAGCGATCGACCACCTGTTCGAGAGCTTTTACACAACGCGTTCAGACGGACTGGGATTAGGGCTTGCCATTTGTCGTTCGATCATTGAAACGCACGGAGGACATATTCGTGCGGAGAATGTTCCCGACGGTGGAGCAGTATTTTCATTCACCTTACCTGTCAGTGGCACGGTGTAATCCTTTGATGGACAACCTTCGAATCGTCTATATCGTCGATGACGATCCTGCCGTACGGCAAGCCGTGAGTATCGTGGCCAGAGCCATCGGCGTCGAAGTTCGCGCCTTCGCTAGAGCGGAAGACTTTCTGGCTGGTTACGATGAAGCGACAACAGGATGTCTGGTTCTTGATGTTCGAATGCCTGAAACCAGCGGCATCGAGCTGCAACGAACATTGAATGCCGCCGGAGTTCGCATTCCGATCATCATGATGAGTGGCCACGCGGATGTGAGAATGGCAGTCGAAGCGATGTCCCAGGGAGCTTTCACCTTCCTTGAGAAACCATTTCGAATGCAAGAACTCTCGAAGACGATCGAGAAAGCGCTGGCGAAATCTCAGGCAGCTATTGAGTCAGCACGGCTTCGAGCTGACATCAGAGCGCGACTGGATTCACTCACGCATAAAGAACGGGAAGTCCTCGACCTGATACTCATCGGTCAGACAAATCGCGAAATGGCTCAAGCGTTGACCTTAAGCCTGCGTGCCATCGAAGACCGCCGCTCACGAGTCATGAAGCGAATGGGAATGTCTTCCGTGGTCGATCTTGTATCAGCCGTCAAGAGCATGACGACAGCTGAAGACAAAGTGGCAATGAAGCCTGCCGAGTAAATCTGCTGACGATTACGCGAGCTTTCCTGCGCGTCGGACGAGCAGACATCGACTGATGTCTTCACAAAGAATTCAGGTGAGGACCAGCGTGCCGTCGCAGGTTACGACGGACAGGCGTATTCAAGCAGTCTGCACACAGGCAGTTTTCGGCCAAAATCCTTGTCAGAATTGCTCAGAACACTTCCTTACCTGAGCCGAGCGTGTCAGAACCTGGAACTGCCAGAAAACGATGCGTGCTCCAGAACCTGCCGTAGGTCCTTCGGCACACTTCTTGCAAACGCTAGCCTCGCGAACCGTCGAACAGACTCGTGGCGACGTCTAGCGCCTGTAGACGATTACCTGGATCAGAAGGAGCTGATGGAGGACCTGTAACGTGAGACTTCGACTTTACCGACTTGGCGGCGCTGCATCCCAGGGTAATCAGCATTGTCCCCTGCTGATTGATCAGTTTCCGTTCTCACTCTGTGACCCTGCCGAGTGGTCTGTGATAGCGACGGGACTGAATGGCTTTTACGAGTGCTGCGAAATCGAACTCATCGAAGACACCTTGTACGTCACTGACAGATCCCGTGACGAGTCTACACGACTCAACGGTCAACCATTCTCGGTATCGTCGCTTTTGCCTGGCGATCGACTGACAATAAACACAGCCGAGTTTCTCGTCTCATACGAGCGGATGACGTCGGCTCCTCCGCCTCCGATGGAAACCGTCTTCCCAAATACAAACGAGGTTTCGCAGGCACATTGCTCTGGCGACAAGCCCACCCCATGCAGTGTCGGCATAAATCGACCGCAACTGATTCTGAACAGAACGCTGGAATCCCAGGTTCTCGTTTAAACCACCGATGCTGAATCATCGATGCGACGTCGGATCGATTCGATTCGCAGTTTGAATTCAAACTTCCCCAGGCTGGACGTGCAGCTTGTGGCTCTGACAGAGGAGCGACTCCAGATCTACATTTGGCACAACGAAAGTAATTGAGCTCATCAAAAGTTAGTCCCTATTTCAACACGGCTTGACACCTGGAATTTCTAATGATTCGAACGACTCCTGACGGGGCTTGCGTCCTCATTCATCGAAAGGCCAGAAAGAATGATCTCCCTGCATCTGAAGGCCACCGAATTTCGTCGCTCAGACTGGTGGTACAACGCGACTGTAGGCTTCATTGCCGCCGTCTCCATTTACGACGCCGCACTTGTCATTCTCTATGCGAACGTCATTGCCCTCACTGAGCAAAATCCTGTCGGGCAGTACCTGATCAGAATCAATGGTGACGATCCCAGTCTTTTCGTCACCCTCAAGCTCATTGGTACGGCCTTGACCGTAACGGTTCTTCTCCTGTTGTTTCAGAACCTGCGCCACCTCGCTGTTCCGGTCGTCACTGGTGTCGCGTCAGCTCAGATGTCGCTACTACTCTATTTGTCATTTGCATGATCAGGAATTTTCGATGTCGCCACTGAGCCCGCGCACGGCCGTTACCATCGCCGTAGCTGTCGTCTTACCAGGAACCGTTCTTGCAATCAGCCAGTTCAACCTCGCGCGTGTTGACATGGTAAGCTCCAGCCATTGTCAGGATGACATTTCCGGCGAAGCCGCAAGAGTCAATCCCGCAACTGGTACAGACGCAGTAACTCCACAACTTGAGATGCCACGCGGGAATTCAAACACAACGAAGACAGACCTTTGCTCGACTTCTCCGACAAAGTCGAATACTCGCCTCGCCCATACACGGCGCGGTCCGGGAATCCTTGAGCCGGCTGCTCACCCACTCCCGAACAGCTTCGTTTTTGCAGACTCAGATGACCCTTTCGCGGACGATGCCACACGTGACCAGATTCGCACAGCAGAATCCACGTCGACACCGGCGATCAGTCGGATCAGCACTCTCGATGAACCAGAACCTGTCAGCTCCGCCGTGACTGAACGAGTTTCCGTTCGTGCTTCATCAAGGCATACCAGCAGTACTGATTCTGTAGTAGCCATCCCGTGCCAGCCAGCAAATGCAGCCTGCCGGATTCCAACGAATTGCTATGAATTCAATCTGTTCGGCAATCTGACTGATCGAATTTTCCCGCAAGTTCCATGAGACACGTTCGGCAACAACAGCCTGTTGAAAAAGACCAGGCTCACGATTTGAAGGTATGTCAGTAACTTAGCCGGTGCGGAATTTCGTACCAACACCGATTGCAAAATGCACCCTGACAAAGCCAGTGGCACACTTTTTCAACAGGCTGAAAATTCTGGCTGTCAAATCGTCATTTGATTTCCATGGCGGATTTCCATTTGAAGTGCAATTGGGCTGTCTTCAGCTCAGGTTCGGACAAAAGGGGAGTACGCCTCTTCCGCCTTCGCCATCGCCCAGATGCACAAGTGCGGCGATGGCGAAGGGCGGAAGGGGCTTCGGGGGT
>JADHNX010000260.1 GCA_016779365.1 Planctomycetaceae bacterium | reverse complement strand
GGCGTCGCTTCACGCCCAGATGCTCCCACGGATCAAACAGCTCACGGCTCCGGTGATCTCGTAATGTCAACATCACGCCAGGATAGCGCGAAACCCGATCTCAGCAAGACCAGCCCGGCTGACTTTTTGCCGACCCGTCGACATTTGACAATAGCTCGCGGGCTGGCGGGAGTTCCCTTTGCAATCGCAACGGCTTGCCCAACTGCCCATTCACCCAACGATTGCTGATCCCGATCGCCATTCCGTTTTCAAAGATCAGTTCACGGCTGGTCGAGCGAGGGAGCTTGTCAGACATGGATTGCACCTTCCTCGAACTTCGTTGAACAACGATCGCAGCTGACGAGCCAGCCGCGCGGGCAGAATGATCATCGAGTCGCCAAGCAATTCAGAGCCAATCACGGCACAAGGCAACCAGGTTGGGCAGCGACGCCATCGCCGCTCATTCTTCTTTCTCACGAACGGGGAGGGGCTGGTGATCAGCAGGGATTGAGTTTGTCTGAGGTGCTGAAGGTTTCAGGGACACCTGAGTCTCTTATTCTGGAGCTTTGTCAAAGGATCAAAGATGCCTCGGGAGAAGAAGTTGGCGGTCTCGGGAGATCGTCGTCGCCGGCATACGGACGAATTCAAGTCAGAGGCCGTGCAGATGCTGCTGGATTGCCATACGGCTGCGTCGGTGAAGGACCGGCTGGGGTTGCCGAACACGAACATGCTGTATCGCTGGAAGCAGGAATTTCTGACTCATAGCGGTCCTGTGGTGAGTTCTCTGGAAGCTCGTGTCAAGGACCTGGAGTCTGAGCTGCGTCGCGTCGAACGGGAGCGCGATGTACTAAAAAAGCGTTGGCCATTTTCGGCCGCAACGAGTGAGCGACGTGTACACGGTCGTTGATGTGATCGTGTCAGAAGGCCTCGCAACGATCGCTGACGTGTGCCGGTTTCTGGAAGTCAACCGGACGGCCTTTCATGCGTGGCGTGTCGCCGAACCAACGGTGTCCCAGGAACAGGAAGAGCAGCTGACACCATTGATCCGCATCCTCTTTCAGAAACATCATCGCCGTTACGGGGCTCGAAGGATTGCCTGCGAACTACGGGAGAGGGGACATGTCTGCAGTCCGAAGAAAGTCTCGAAGGTACTGAAAACACAGGGTCTGCGAGCGATCCAGCCGAAGTCGTTCGTGCCGAAAACCACAGACAGCCGACATCGACTGGGGTACTCGCCGAACCTGCTGCTCGACGCAAAGAAGCCGACCGGCATCAATCAGGTCTGGGTCGGAGACATTACTTACATCCCAATTCAAGGAGGCACTTTCTGCTACCTGGCGTCGCTCATGGACCAGTTCTCAAGGCGCATCGTTGGCTGGCATCTGAAAGACGACATGACGGAATCGCTGGTGCTGGCGGCGCTGCGATCAGCGATCAAAACACGGCAACCACTTGAGGGATTGATTCATCACACCGACCGAGGCGGCCAGTATGCCGGTAACGATTACCGAGCCGTTCTGCGTCGTGCCGGAATCCGCCAGTCGATGAGCCGGCCTGACAACTGCTACGACAACTCATTCAAAGAAAGCTTCTTCGGAACCTTCAAGACGGTACTCGAATTGACCGAATACAAAGACATCCAGGAAGCACTTCGAGAAGCCGCCAGCTACATCCGCTACTACAACCTCGAAAGAAAACACTCCGCCCTGGAGTACCTCACACCAGCTCGTTTCGAACAGCTCATTCACTACCCGAAATAAGAGAATGACCTATCCCTGAATCCTTCAGCACCTCAGTAACTCGAACGATTTCGTCCGGACATTTTGACTTCATTTGTCGAGTCGTTCGATTTCGTAGACATGAGTGCGTCCATTAGCAGTCTCGAATTTCATTGTGAGCAGCGGCTGCGACTTCAGCTCCCCAGACCGCGACGATCCAAGTTTCGCAACGTCGACGACGCACCATCGCACGCCAGCCTTTCGAAGTTCGCGCACTGACTTCTCATCAGGGAAACTCTGAACGTTGCTCTTCAGCTGGACGAACTCCCTGGGAAAGAATCCCGAATACCCATTGGCCAACCGTCTCTTGTGAAAAGTCGACCAAAGCATCGCAACAGTGGTGTCTTCGTAGTCGGATACCGATCGTCCACTCGGAAATGGCAGATTGGCGACAATGTCGTCCGGCTGAGTCTCCATCCGCAGCCATTCAATCCACGGACGTTGCTGGTCATATTCCGGCATCGAATACAAGCCTGGCTTCGCCGGCCACGATTCAATCAGCACTCCGCAGAGCAAGGCAATGCGTCCCCACTGAGAAACGCGTTGCATTCTTGTCGGCGACGGTATCGACACTGCCGTCGGGACGTTTTCGGCAGCCTCCTCGCCATCAGTCGTCACTGCAGAATTCGACCGCGAAAAGCTCATTCCCGCCAGCACGACGCAACCGACCTGAACGAGAACCGCAAAACGATGGGGACTGCGCATGGCACCAAGTCCTGGCAGCCACTCGGCGAGGTGCAGAAATGGAATCTGCCTACCTACTGTCCACATTGGTCCGAACGAAAGAAATAAGGCCGCGAGCACGAACAGCAGAATGAAGAAGGTCAGTCGTCGAGTTTCACGGTGCCGCAGCCCGGTGAAACTGCCGACAACGACAAGAACCAGACAGGCCGCTCCGGGACTCAGTGGAAATCGCGGCTTTCCAACCCCGCCTCCAATTAGCGGACCTCTCCAGGGGGACCGCAGATAGTCAGCTGCCAAAGCGCTGAGCCGCCAGACGGTGTCTAGTTTCCGGTCCCATGATTGCTCGCCCGAAACTGATAGCTGTACTCCCACGACAGGCAGAACTATCAACCCGGCTACCAAAACGATGACAACTGAGCCAACCACCAGGTGGCGAAGACTGGCATGCTTTACAAGCAGAGCCATCAACGAAAACAGCAGGACGAGACAAAGCTGATACCCGTAGTAGTTGCAGCTCAAATAACAAAACCCGATCGACACTCCCGTCAGCACGGCGTCTTTCGAACGCAAGTTGTCGATAAAACGGATCAGGAAATGAAGTGTCAGCACGACTCCGGAAATCGAAGTGAGTTGCAGCACCCCCAATTGCCAATGCACGAACGGCAGCAGCAGCAGCGCCGCTCCAGCCCAGATTCCGGCCAGTCGATTCCTCGTCAGCGATCCGACCAGAAGACTGCCGGACCAGCCGTTTAACGTCAGCATGCCTAACAGATAGACATTGTAGGCGAGGGCGCGTGAACCCAATATCCAGACGATCGGAGCAACGACTATTGTTGTTGGCTGGGATTCCGATAACGCAAAGGCATTTTCGGACGGGGCAAAGATTGGAGCATTCCAGTAGCGATCGAGCATGCTTCCAGCACGGTCGGCATTCCACCAAATCGTCCAAAGGTTAAACAAAGGAACGGTCGCGACACGTTCACTGCCTTGAGGAATCGCACTCTCCATGCGAGTCACCAATGGCCAGGTCGAAGCAACTGCAAGTAACAGAAACAAACTCAGTTCAAACGCCCATGCGAGACGAGCGACATCCTGTTGAGTAAGCGGGCTGCCATCGCAATTTCTGAATTCACGTCGAGCACTTGTGATGAACCCGGCAAAAAGTGATCGCAGCATCAATCACCAATCGTCGTAAGAGATCATTGCTCGACAACCATGCCGGCGCGACCCGTGCCACGCTGCAGGTCTTGAGCGACGTCGACAAAGTTGAGTCCCAGTTCGGAAGAGTTGATCAGTATAGCCAGCAGAATTCGACCGGACAGTTGAGTGCTGCCAGATCTGTCGCGAGTTCTCCCTCGGTCTGTCAGACTGCCGCACTCAGTCAGGTCTGGATTCACGAGCAGGTAATACACGCAACCATGCAAACGGGCGGAGCAATGCGAACGATTCCACTCCATCGAAAAGTTCTCTTCAGTCTGTTCGTCGTGATAGTCTTCGTCATCACCGTTGAAGTGGCATGCCGCATCTTTGCCCCTGCCGTCGAATCATCGACCAGAAACGTTGGCTCTCGAAAATTCGTCGAATGGCTTTCCGAATTATCAATCAGCGACAAAGAGCAAGTCCCTCTGTACAAACCAGACGCCGATCTTCTTTGGGTTTTGACTCCCGATCGTGTGTTCCAAGGTGAAAATTACCATCGATCGCCCGATGCGGAGTCTCAACCAATCACCATCACGATCAACAAAGATGGATATCGTGGACCATTGGCAGGTTCGACTCACCAATCAAGCAGCGATAACTGCCGGCGCATACTCTGCCTAGGGGACTCCAACTTTTTCGGATACCCATTGGACGATGCGAATACTTTTCCAGCAACCCTGCAGCGAGTCCTGAATCACGACGACCAGCATTCGGAGTGGGAAGTGGTCAACGGAGGAGTTCCCGGTTACACAAGCTTTCAAGGAAGGCGACTCTTCGAGGCAAAGTTCAAAGATCTGAAATTCGACTGGTTATTCGTCTCGTTTTTAAATAACGACGCATGGCCGCAACCTCGCGCCGACAAAGACGCCGCCATTACCGGATCCGGCAACACTGCGGCTAACTGGTTTGTTGCACATTCACGAACTGCTCAATTGTTAAATGCTCAACTTAGACCGGTCGTCCGGTCTTTCGACTTCGTTCCACGTGTTGCGTTAAATGATTTCCTGTCGAACTACACCTTCCTGCTTGAGCAGGCAGAAAAGCAGGACGCGAAGATGCTGATACTTGATTATTGCGTCTACCCGGAATACCAGTCGTACACTGATGGTCTCCTCCGGTTCTCAGAACGCTCTGCTCAAGTCAAGTATCTGCATGTGGCTTCACAAGCAGCGCTGGCTATGGAGCAGCAGGCTCACTTGACTCAGTTTAGCGAACTGACCGAAGGTGTTCGCCGCCGTTGGGAAGCAAACTTCCTCCAGCAGCACCCTTATCTCTGGTTTTACGCAGAATTCAATCCGGAACACCTGAACGAGATCGGTACAGCATGGCTTTCAGATACCGTAGTCAAGACGTTTCTAACTCATCCTCGCTCGGTCCCTGCATTGCCTGAAGGTCATTTCGAAAAGAAATGAAGTATCCGGCCAGCTGAGGTAACGGAGACTGAACGTTTCCAGTTAAGAACTTCCTATGTTTCGCACCGCTGCTGTCGTGATCATTCTTCTGAGCATCTTGCTCAGGCTACTGGCATGCTTCGACGACTTGTGGCTCGACGAAATCTGGTCACTGCAACTGGCCTGCGAAGCAAGATCCTGCTTCGAAATCATCACCACACTGCAACACGACAACAATCACCCGTTAAACACTCTGTGGCTTTTCGTTGCTGGTCAGAATGCTGACTCGTTTATCTACCGAATTCCCGCGTTGCTATGCGGCTGCCTGACAGTTGTGTATGCCGGTTTTCGAGTCTGGCGCAAGGACCGGTACGAGGCATTGATCGCGTGGATTCTCTTCGGCTGTTCATATTTCCTGATTCAGTATTCATCAGAAGCTCGCGGATACGGTCCGCTGATGCTTTGCACCCTGCTGTCGATTGACATCTTTGAGCGTCTCACCGTCACGCGGGAACGAAGAACTCAGCTACTGTTTGTCGCAGTGACCGTTGTCGGCATGCTTGCTCACGCAAGCTACTTCTTCGTGTATGCAGGGCTTGTGGTATCCGACCTGTATGGAAATAAATCATCGTGGTCCAGACAAGGAATCGCTGACGGCGTAAAACGCCACATAGTCCCAACCGTATTCGGAGTGACACTGCTCTTACTCAATTATTCTCAGCTTGAACGTGGCGGTGGAGATCGTATCACCGTCGTCGCTGCCCTGATTGAGTGTGCATCGGTTTTTGCCGGAGGACCGTTCGAAGGAACTGCCAGCATTCTCGTAGCGATACTTTCTTCAAGCTTGATCCTGGCCGTTCTTGCATCTTCATACCGCTACGGCTCTTCAATTCGATTTTCCGTCGTCGCCCCAATCGTTGTGTCTCCCGCCGTGGCCGCACTTTTGCTACAGGCAACGCCCGTGTATCCACGATACTTCCTCGTCAGCGTCGTGATACTGCTGTCCCTGGCAGCAGGTGGATTTGCGAGGCTACGGAGGTCGAAGCCGGCACTGCAAGTAGCAGGGTATGTTCTACTGGGAACATGGCTGGCGGGAAACGTCGTTCACGTGACTCGCATGCTTGAGTCTGGGCGTGGTCAGTATCGAGCAGCTGTTTTGATGATGACTGAAACGCCTGGAGAATCCCCGGTGGTCGTCGGAAGCGATCACGACTTTCGGAATAAAATCGTGCTGGAGTACCACTGGCAGCAGGTCAGGACCGATCGAGTGCTCAAGTACGTAAGCGAAGGCGAGTGGCCTGACAAAGGACCGGACTGGGTACTGCTTCACGAACCATTTCAGGTGTTCGCTCCGCCGTTCGAAATCGGCGATGCAGCAGGAAACACCTACGGCTTAAAGAAAAAGTTTCCACACTACGGCCTGTCGGGATGGCACTGGGCGCTGTACCGCAACGATAGAAGTACTAACCGCGGACCGACTTTCACCAATGTCCCTGACTGAGCAACGCAATTGCCCTCCCGCGCGAAGCGATCTATCTCGACTCTGGGCTCTCAACGTCGCCCGAGCAGAACGCTGCTGCCAACTCACAAGCCCCCCCAAAAAAACGGCCATTCGTCCAAAGGATGAATGGCCGCTTGACTCTTAGGGCTGTCGCAGTCTCCTGGCAATCTTAGAATTCTCCGGGGGTGTTGCCATCGTTTGCGCCAAGAAGGTACTCAAACGTGCTGTCAGGAACCTGCCATGCGTTTCCGGCATTCGTATGCTCAATGTTTTCGCTGATGAAACGAACGGCTCCATCAACCATCAGGAAGTGGGCACCACCAGCATGTCGACTAGAAAAACCACCTCGACAATTCGGGCGGCCACCGGTAATGGTCTGAGTGGCATCGTTCAAACCGTATCTGCCGGCGGCATGATTGATATAGGGGCCCCATTGGATGGAGTTCCGATCGTTGTCCTTGGCACCCCAGACAATACTTGCCTCGCATGCCTGCTCACCATTGCCAGATGGATCCGGGATTCGATCCGATCGCTCACCCAGCATAATCGAGTTGCTGGTCCCATCGGTCACATCTCGTTCGCTCCTTACATTGTGTCGAGTGAACATTCCGTTACTCAGCTGATCGTTTAAAGGGTTCTGACCGGGAGCTGAAAACGAAGCGCCTTGCTGGCTGCCGCTGAATCCAATTGTTCCGCTTCCTGCATTCGCCACATAATTCGACGTCGACAC
>JADHNX010000259.1 GCA_016779365.1 Planctomycetaceae bacterium | reverse complement strand
TCCCGGTCAGAGTTGCCGGCAAATGGAAAGGACTGTTCAGCAATGCCAGGTGCTGCGGAAGTGCCGGGAGTGTACTGATCGATAATTGACGTTCCAGCAGTGTTTGCAACCTGCAAAGCATTCCAAAGTCGAGACGTGTCGCCCAGCAGTCCTGCATGAAGTTCCGGTAGTGACCCACCAAACTCAATACGACCTTTTCTGGCCCACCACAATTCCATGTTGGCAAGTTCCCAACGATTCTGGGCATCGCTGCCATTTCCGATCGGGGCTCGACCGAAGTACGCCTGGTAGTCGCCAATTCCAACGACGTCAACCGTTTGGTTTGGGCTGGGGCTTCCCGCGTCAATTGGGATGGCGTCCATCGCCCATGCCGGATTGACCTCTGAAGGAGAAACTCCCTGGTTTGACTGAGTGAGCGTCTTAAACTCACCTGACGCTGCCGCCGGAACGAATCCTGCTCCATTACCGAAATAGCCAGTTGCTCCAGGTGGGAAGGCATCGCCTGATAGATTTCCGGCTGTGTTGAGATTGATCAGGCCGTCGCCGTCGTACACCGTGAAGGCGAACAGTGGAATGTAGAGAGCACCGTCCGAAGGTCGTTCCTGAACCGGGAAGTCCAGGTCCACCAGAATGGCTTCGTTGCCGTTCTGAGTGTCACCATCAGCATCAGCATCAAATCGGCTGGGAATCGCTTCCTGAGCCAGACCACTCCATGCACCATTTGAAAGGGACGTCGCGCCAGTGATGATTCCAGTGGCATCGCGAGGTCCAGCGAATGGGAAACCCTTGCTGCCTCCCGGCAGGCCGGCAATCAGTGCTGCGTCGACTGGATCGTTGTCGTTCAGGAAACGTTTCACGACGGGAGGGATGGTGGCGTCAGACGGTACGAAGTAATGCTCAGGATGCGGACGTAAAGAGCGACCCGCTGACCACGGTGCCCAGTACCACGTTGGGTCCAGCCTTGCGATATTGTCTGCGGAACCATCGTCATTGAAGTCGTCGATATCCCAGAATCCGTTTCCGTTGGCGTCTTCTGTTGAAGGGTCGAAGACTCCGTCGTTGTTAGCGTCTTCATTCGTCGAGCCCGTCCCGATGACACTCTCGACACGTTGGAAAAGTTCCGGCCGCCAGAACGATGGCTTCACAACACGCACAAGATACGGCTGCAAATCAAAGACTCCGTTGCCGTTCAAATCTTCATTTGGGTCAACGCTTGAATTTCCATTCTGGTCAAATTCCCGATAGGGAACCAGGGCGCTATGTGCAAGAAAAGCGTTATTGATATCCGGGTAGGTGTAATTGACGTCTGGTTCGGGGAAGAGTGTGTTTGGTAGTTCCAGTGCATAATTGGGATTGCTTCCCCCCGGAACAACGACATGCGCCGAAGGAGACCTGTTCAGCCACAGCAGATCGTTGAAGTCGCTGTCACCATCAAAGTCTTTACGTTCCCACGGATCCTGCACGCCGTTTCCGTTGAGATCGAGGAACGGTATTGAGAGTGCAGTCAGAGTCGATCCAGTGTATGTGGGGGCCTGCGACAGCCTGAGTCCACTGCCGGAATGGGGATGCGCGTCGTTCCCGAAAGCATTCGGCAATAGCGACATGTGCCCCCCAAACAGGGCACTGTTTTTTTCCAGAACGCCAGGCCCGACCGTCAGTTGTCGCAAAGCCCAGTCGAAATAAACGTCCGGCCCGAGTTCTGGGTCATTCACCAGTTCGGCTGCCTTCTGGTAGTTCTTGCTGCTTTCCAGTTCCTGTGAAGCGAACGCAAAGAACGTTATTCCCAAAAGGGCCAGCATTCCCATGAGCGCAACGATCACCAGCAAGGTTGAGCCTCGCCGTTGAGAGAGACGTGCCGCTCGTGAAGTTCGGGTATTGGTAGATTGAACCATCGCTGTTTTCGACTGACTCATTGCCAGACCTCCTTCGCCTTCATCTCAAGGCGATTAGAAGAAACGATTTGGCGAGGAAACTCGCACAACATCTTCTTCAAGCTGTTCGTAATTTGTGTTGACCGACAGCAACCTGTTGAGAAACCGAGAACTGACCATCGCACTGTGTGCCACTGGCTCTGCCAGTGCGAAGTTTGTTGAAGCTTCCGATTGTCGACGGCACGGGCAAAGCCAGTGGCACAATTTTCCGATAGACTGCTAGTTGTATAACGAATGAACCAGACTGAGTTGACGCATTTTTTCGGATGCTTCATGCATAAAACGCACTCTGATCTGAATAGCCCGCAACGGACGCACGTTCGACCGAACGACCCAGCGAGGTTCTCCTGCGGGAGCATCCATGACCGCTCCAGGCACGGTTGACCAGACGGGCTCCGTGGCTCCCGCGGTTCCGCCGCTAATGCACTCGTAGTATCGAGAGAAGTCCTGCGGTTCTTCAGTGTCAGGAAATACCAGCACGCGAGCAGAAGGAGTGCTGGCCGCATATGTCGTACCTGCGGTCCAGACTGGAAGAGTTGGAGCCGGTGCCGTCGTGCTGACTCCGTAATAATCTCTTCCGGCCGGTGGGTAGTAATCCAGAGCCCGGTAAGGCGGCAATTGTTTGTTGCCACTGTTGTCTTCGTTGAGATAATGCCAGGTATCGAGAACGCGTCCAGTCCATTGATCGTAAGGAGCGGTGTTCCAGGCGGCAGGATTTGTACTTGGCACCACAACTTGCGGTGTCGACTGGTTTAGCTGGAGGTTACGACTTCGGTGGTAATCGCCAAATTCTCCAGCAGCGTTCGTCAATGAGTGGCCAACCTGTACGAAGGCCCCAAGGCGATCATCCCAGACATCAATCTCAAACGCATGAACATTGCTCAACAGCAGATCTTCACCACGACGTGGCCCCGCAGCAAATTCATCAATGATACCGTCCTGATTCGCATCGCTGGGGGAGACTGTGTAACTCATGGGATTATCACCACTGGTTACAGGATTCCCAAAAGCTGTCGATCCATTCTGTGGGTAGTTGAAATCTCCATGCGACATTTCTTCGGCTGTGTACCGACCAATGAAGTAGAAGTTGGGATCGGACGGATCAGCTCTGCTGAATTCCCGTGAAACGCCGTTCGCCTGATCGAAGCCAAATCGAAAGCATTGAGCTAGAGGTCCGACGGAAACAGGAATCGTGGAAATGCCAAGAGTCGGAATGGCCGCTGAAAGTTGATCGTTCGCCAAGGCTCTCTCATCAAGTAACACAGCACCGTCCGGTCCTGCTGCCGAGTAAGCTGAGAAACCGAAGTCAGCCCAGTAGTCATCGCTCAAGCTGTAGCCGCTGGCCTGGCTGGGGTCGTATTTGGCGTATTCGCCATTGACCGTCTGTATAAGGGTCGGGTCTGCGTTGAAGTGTCGGAGATACTCGATCGGCGTGGCCAGAGGTTCGTTTGCTGAAACGTCCCAGGTTAGACGTGGTTGAGGAGTTGACGAACCAGCGACAGCGATCGGATCTCGAACGAGAATGGTTCGTCGGTACAGACGCCCGCCCCGCACGTAATAAGCAATTTCAGCTGCTTTGGACGCCGCCGCGAAATTCATTCGGAGTTCACCGTCGTCGTGTTCCGGTTGTTGCGAGTTTCGGCGGATCTCGTTTTCGGCAGCAGCGACCGAACCGACTCCGGGATTCAGGCTCACCAGCCCGGTGGCGTTGCCGTAGTACGGTGTCTCATCGGAGTTCTCCAGTCGGATCGTCGTCAGCGTCGTGAACTGCAGAAGGTTGTCGACGGCGTTGGCCGGATCATTCAGCGAGATGTAGAGATAGCCGCGGCGTGGCTCGAACAGTTCAGACTGAACGTCAACGCTTTCTTTTGGGTGGAAGGGGACTACTCTCTGGAACGTACGCTTTTGAAGGTCGGCCCGCATTACCGTTGTGAAAGCTCGCACCTTCTGATCGTTGTCAGCCAGTGCCCGCTGAAGAGTCATCGAGTCCGAAGCCAGCCCGAATATCTCAGCAAACATGACCATCATCAGCAGAACGAGCGTGACGGAAATCAGCATCTCGATCAGCGTAAAGCCACGACGATTCGTCGCTCGTGTGGTTTGCAGATTGTGACTCGCTGCGAATCTCATCAGACCTCTCCTGTTACTGCTGCAGCTTTGTCTCAAGCGGGAAGACAGCGACAACACCTCGTGGAATGATGATCCCACCACGGTCGATCACTCCGTCGTTGTTTTTATCTTCGTCCGTATCGAGTGTGTTGTTAGCAATCAGATCCTCGGTGTTGTCCCGGGAAATCGCTTTCTCCAACGCAAGGACTGCAGATGTTGCTGTAGGAGATTCTTCAATGGTGAGCACTCGATACCAAAGAGCATTGGCGGCATCGAATACGAATCCGCCACGACGCAATAATGGTTTTTCAGGCGGCGTTGAGTACAACGATGGATCCCAATCGATGGTAACACGATTGTTCTGCTGATCGTCTGAGCCAGGGTAACCCAATTCTGCCAGGTCGTTGTTAGTCCCGTTGTTGTTCAGGTCGACGCCAGTAGTTCCAGGGACACCGTCATCACCTAACGTGAAGCGACGCAGATCTCCGACATACACCTGCTCGGACAGTTCGTTGAAATCGCGTTTACTGAAGACAACGACGTCGACATTGGCCGGGCCACTGGCACGTTTTCGGACGGTCAGCATCCACGAGTAGAATGGATCTGTCCGCTCGATACGAACCAGGCCGACGATAGTTGAATATCGAGCGGGCAGAGGTCGACTCGGCCAGTTGATCGTCTGAACCGAAACCGACTCGATTGTGCGGATTTCGCTGTAGCGGCCCGTCACGTCGAAGATGACTGCCTGATAGTTTGTCGGATCCTGATAGGCAGGGTCGGTTGTGGGCAATGTAAATACGCTGAGATCAACTTCCGTCGGCATCGTCAGGCCTGTCACCAGACCATCGCCATTCAGGGTGTAGGCAGCGGTGTTGATACCATCGGGGTCGGGAAAGCCTGCACCGAAATCGGTGGTCGTGTCCTGCAGGTTGGCGACTCGTCGAGCGATGTCGATTGATGTAAACAGAGCCGGAGAAGTGACGTTGTCGCCCAGGTACCGAGTCTGCTGGCCAGCGGGCGGACGTGTGATCTGAAATGCTCCCGTTGTCGGGCGGTTGTATTCGTAAAGCACCGGAGAAGGGACACCCTGAGCCAGCAGTTCGTGCCAACCCAGCGGGTCCACGATGTAGTTTTTCCCTGCTTCACGGGTGGTTGAATCACCATCCGGGTTGTGGATCATTTGCGGGAACGAGTCGATGATGCCCTCGGCGTTGAAGCGGGCAACAGTCGAGTTGGTCAGGTTGGTGGCTTCCAGCACTCGCAGTGTCGAGATGGGAAACAGCGTCGCCAGCGAAACCACACCGATACCCATAATCATCAGCGACATGAGCACTTCTGTCAGTGTCACACCGGCACGACGATGGAACTGTTTTTGAATCGTTCTGGATGGGCGAATTCTATGCATCAGTTATTCACCTCTCCGAGTTCCGCAAACTGAAACGGATCAACCAGGTAGGTTCCGTTTATATCAAGCACGCTGTTCCCGTTGATGTCTTCGCCGGGATCCAGCGTGCCGTTGTTGTTGCGGTCTTCATTAGTATCCATATTGAATGCGTGAGAGCTGACTTTTCCGGTTGAGGCGAAGATGGAAACCAGACCTCGATCGCCGACTGTCGGAACAGTTCCGCCACTGGCGAGCGATGCGAAAAGAGCATCAGCTGGCACCAGCGGTCGATCACCGATATTGACGGGAGGCCTCTTAGGCAGAGGATCGGAGATCGCATTCTCTACGTCTTCGCGAAGAGCGATATACAGATGAGTCAACCCCGTTCCTGCCGTTGTTCCGATCAGAGTTCCACGAGGCGAAAACATCAGGTCCATGCGACTTGAATAAGGGGCGCTGTAGCCGGAGCCAGCCGCTGGTCGCCAGTCGGTTGGCACGGATGAAGCGTCCAGGTCGATTACTACTCCTTCAGGTAATAAAACGGGGTCGGCGTCCGGCAGGATACGCGGGGGAAGCTCCAGGATGTAGGTGCTGGGGCCACTGCCCGCGTCGAACGCTTGAATTTCTGTGATTTCAGTTGTGCCAGGATCCCGGTAGGGATGCACAAGGCGAAGTACGTTTGGATTAAGAGGGTCAGCGCCCAGCAGGTTGGTCTGGACGCGGTACCATGTGCCATTCTTGTCGCCAGGGATCTTGATCCGCGGCGTTTCCTGCCCCTTGATTCCTAGAAAACCTCGCTGGCTCAGTTTGCTCCAGAGCGTGTCGAGCGAACCAGCAACGATCAGCACATCTTCCTGGTCGGCGATACCGTCAGCCGGGCTGACATCTTCACGTCGCAGTTCAATGGTTCCCTGTGACCAGCTGTCGGCAGCGCCGATGTAAACCATGCTGGACACCATTCGACCATTGGCCGGATCCGGATCAAGCAGGAAGCGGACGCCTCGTGGTTCGCGTGCCCGAATGGCTCGATCCCGAGCCCCTTCAAGCAATGACTGAACCTGCCGAGCCCCTGACGACACTCGTTCGGCCTCGAATGTGAAGTCGACAGCGACGACCGTGAACGTGGTCAGGACCAGGAAAATAGTCACAACGATCAACAGCTCGATCAGCGTCAACCCGGATCGGACTGCCGTACGGCGAGGCGTTGAGCGGGAGCAAGATCGCATGGTTATTCTCCTGCTCTTCGGTTGTGGTTAGTGAGATCGTCGAACGAAGCGAGCGGGCTTGCAAAAGTATCAACAAGACCGTTTCCGTTGAGGTCACCAGTCGAGCCGTCTTCGTTGATCGGCTGACCGAGGAAGCCGATGTCCAGAAAGCCGTTGCCGTTGGTGTCTTCGCCCGAGTCCAGTACGCCGTTGAGATTGGTGTCTTCATTATGGTTTGGCTCATAAAGCCCTAAAGCTCCGTCGGCACCTGCTGAAACAACGAGCGGACGATGGTAAGTGTCCAGCGTGTGGTAACGGGACTCGCTGACTGAATTCAGCATGTTGATCCCCTGAACCGCCAGCGGTTGAGCAGTGTGCAGGAGGATCCCAAATGCGTCGTCAGGATCGATATTTAACTGGTCGTAGTCGCCCGGAACTGGAGCTGGTGGGGAACCAACCATAATCGGCGCACGAGGAATCCCTTCGATGTAGGTTCTGGCGAAATCCCGAACCTCAGTTCTGATAACGACATCGTCGGTGCCCGGCCAACCAATCTCGTAGAGGTCGTTGAAGTCAGCTCCCGTTGGGCTGCCTGCATCATCCCCTGTTGCTCCAGGGACACCATCAAGCCCAAAGAGACCATATGGTTTAAAGAGTCGC
>JADHNX010000258.1 GCA_016779365.1 Planctomycetaceae bacterium | reverse complement strand
AGTTAAGCAACAGCGCGTCCGGCGAGTGACGAGAGCAGCGAAGAGTGAGCGACTCGGTCAAGTATGAAAACAAACAAGCCCGGCATCCGTCAGGACACCGGGCTTTGTTCGATTTCAGATTTCAGGTTCTTCCGTGACGCAGCTTGTGTTACGCAGACCTACCCAGCGGCTGATGGTGACAACTCAGCCGGTGGCGCAGGAGCAGGAGCCGCTTCTGTCGGAGCGGCAGGAGCGTACGGCGCTGCCGGAGCGGCGCAGCCTGGAGGACATGGCGCCGAAGCTGGAGCGGCACAGCTCGGCGTTTTCGGAGCACAGGCTGGCGCACAAGCCGGAGCACACGCCGCCGGAGCACAACACGAAGGTGCTTTCGGAGCACAGGCTGGAGCACAAGGCGCCGGAGCAGCACAGCTTGGTTTCGCGGTACAGCAACTGGCAGCCGGAGCTGCACACGATGGCTTCATCGAGCACAGATCAAGCTTCGGCATATTGAGTTTTGGAAGACAGAGCTTTGGCAGATCCATCTTCGGCATGCACATTTTTGGTAGTTCGAGTTTCGGAAGTTTGAAACCCGAAGGGCAACCGCAATCGCCAGCGTTTACCGGAGCGATCTGGAAGGACAAAGCAGCAGCAGTCAGCAAGGCAGCAGCAGAACGTTTCATGGCAGTCTCTCCGCAAGTGAAGGTGGGAACTTGAGTGGGGGTTGCTCAACAACTTGAACATACACCGCCACTTCCGCTCCTCAACAATTTCACACTCGCAATTGAGAGTTCCAGAGGATGAAATGTCGCACGAAACGGCTCCGTAAGACCTGTCGATCGTGCGCAGGTCTGCGCGCATAACGCTCGTACCGACCGAACAGCCGGCAAAACGCGACAGGTCGCCCGACAGAGATTGCCTCGTCGGAACAAGCCGGCGCTGCGTCTACCTCTGCACCCGGCCTGACCCGCTGCCACCCATCAGCGATTCAATTTCCGAACGAGTCGAATAATTGAAGTCACCTTTGATGCTGTGTTTCAGGCAGCTCGCTGCGACGGCGTATCGGATAGCCGTTGCGGGGTCGGCAAGTTCGGGAGTCGTCAGAGCAAACACCAGACTTCCGGCAAACGAATCCCCTGCTCCCACACGGTCGACGATGTTGCGGATTTCGTACGGCGAGTATTTGCCGTCGCTGTCGAGCGGTGCAAAATGAGCGGCGTCGGTCGCCGCGTCAAACAGCATCGCCCCCCAGTTGTTATGACTGGCCGAAATGCTCTCGCGAAGTGTGATGGCAACTTTCGACACGTTCGGAAACTGCTCGACAACCTGCCGAGCCACTCGAACGTAACCTTGCGTGTCAATCTGCCCGGCTTCGACATCGGACGCTTCGTCGGAAATTCCCAGGCACAAGTCAGCGTCTTCCTCGTTGGCAATCACGACGTCGATGTGTTTGACCAGTTCGGCCATCGTGGCTCGCGCAAGTTCCACCGGTTTTCGATCCGTGTCCCACTTCCAGAGCTTTTTTCGAAAGTTCAGATCGCACGAAACAGTCAGGCCCTGAGCCTTCGCGGCCTGCACCGACGCGAGCGCCGCTTCCGCAGCCGATCGACTGATTGCCGGAGTGATGCCCGTAATGTGGAACCAGCCAGCTCCGTCGAACGCAGCCGCGAAGTCAAAAGTGTCTGCTCCGGCCAGAGCGATCGACGAATCGCTGCGGTCGTAGACGACCGTTCCACCGCGCTGGTTGGCTCCGGTTTCGACAAAGTAGATCCCGAACCGCCCGGTGCTGGTCCTTTGGACGAGACTGTCGTCGACGCCCAGCTTTCGCATTTCCTGAACAAGAGCGTCCGTGATTGGGTTGTCAGGCGAGGCCGTCAGAAACGCGGATTCACCGCCCTGATAGGCCAGTGAAACTGCGACATTCAGTTCGCCGCCTCCGAATGTCGCCTCCAGCCGGCCTGGCATGACCTGCCGCAAACGCATTGAATCTTCCGGAGCGAGCCGCAGCATGACTTCGCCAAAGGTCACAATTCGCATGGAAACTCTCATCTGTTCAGTTTTCGGAGCAGAAAATGTCGAACCCAACAACCGCTAACACACTTCTGAATAATGACTTATAGAAAATGGCCGAAAATTTCCAGAATATCGTGCCGCAAATCGCGCAGATTTCGAATTAAAGGGTAGAGGAGTCCTGAATCAGCCTTACTGAGACATTGCACTTCTCTACCTGCGGAATGTTTCCCGAGTTGATGCCCTCATCTTGGAAGACGCAAGCACCTCTGTGGTGACCGTGGGACCGGTCCTGTCTGTCAGCTCGAGCGGGCGCTCTTCACGACTGCCCTCGCTGGATAAAGTGCCCCTCGAGCCGGCAGCGACCGACCGTCGAAACACAAAGTTCAATCCTGCTTTTCAAACCCCGGCGATTATCGGGCCTGTCGCCGGGGTTTTTCTATGCGCAACCGCAATTAACGCAGCGGCGCACGGACAGAGTGTCACAAGGATAGTGTCACCAGAGGCGTCGCGAATCAGCAGGAACCAGGCTCGGTTCAGGAAATGTCCTGGTCGCGGTTGATCGGAACCCCGATCATGTTCCCGCTGAAGACCATTTTTCCTTCGACGTAACCCTGGAACGAGAATTCCGCTCGGCGTCCGGCTCGTACGCGATCAACCCGAGCCATCAGCACCAGTCGCGAGCCTGGAAACACTGGCGATCGAAAACGCACTTCGCTCATCCCACCGAAGCCGAGAAAATCTCCTCCGAGGATTTTGAATTTGCGAGCGTAGAAGCCAGCCAACTGTGCCGCGCATTCGCAAAGCACAACTCCGGGCATCAATGGAAAACCGGGCATGTGCCCCTGGATCCAGAACTCTTCGTGAGACACATCTTTGAAGCCGATGAGGCCATCTTTTTCACGGTCGATGTACACGATTCCGGTCAACTGTTCCATCTCGTGCCGTTGCGGATTGACCTTGCGGATGTCGTGAATGTCGTGAAGCGGATGATCAAAATCCAGCTCCAGTTCATCCAGGTCATAAATCTGCTGAGGACGCATGAGAACCTCTCCGTGATCCGCGATCTTGTCAGAATTCAAATCGTTTCAGTCAATAAAGACTCGACAAAGACGCCGACCCATGGCCCGGTCAGCAATCCATTACCATCACCGCCCAACGATGTTGCTGATCTGTTTCAGGTCGGTCAGCAGTCGTTTGGGCCGGAGTTCTTTGTGATTGATCTCGGTGGAACTGGCTCTCAGACTCAGTTTGTCGCCAACGTACAATGCCGTCTTTATGCCAAGCCGTTTAGCAACCGCCAGATCACTCTGCAGTCGATTTCCGACGTACAGAATCTCACCGGGCTCAAGACCTTTCTCAGCAAAGCGCTGCAGGCAGGTCTCATAAAGTGTGGGTGAAGGTTTTCGCACCCCCACCTGACACGAAAGAACCAGACAAGCTGGATCGAACAATCGGTTGAGCGGCGGCAATTTAGTCTGCTCTCCAAAGGCCCGCAACGCCTGAATCAGCGAGAATGGCTGAGCATCCGTCAACAACCCCTGCACCAGTCCGCTCTGGCTGACGGCAATCAATGCCGCAGCGGCGTTCGGAGCTGCTTCGACTCCCTGTAGACACAACTGAAAGAAGTAGGCGATCTTCTCGGATAGCTGATCGAGACTTCCGTAGAACTCTTTGTCGTACTGGTATTCTTTCTGCCCGAGCATATCCAGAATCCTCCGCCAGACCGCCGAACCGTTGGCATGTCCAAAGTCGCCCGGAGCAACTTTCGCCGTCAGTTCGATGTCATCCAGAGCGGCGCGGTATTTAGGCAGGATGTATTCCCAGGGGGCTCCCGGCTTGCGAGTCATGCTGTTCCACATGTTGAACTCACTGATCGTCTTCTCCAGGGCAACCTGCATCCGCAGTTCTTGATGATGGCTAAGCAGCAGTTCGCCATCGGTGACGCGCAGCAGCGTCCCGTAGAGATTCCAGACGACGGCCTTGATCCCGGCGAGCGGCTTGTCATGAGCCTTCGCGGCGACGGGAACAACATCCGGCACCTTTGGCCAGATGAGATCATCGCGCCGACTCAACCAGACTGCGTATTCCTGAAGCGACTGAGGCATAGTTCTTCAAATGGTTGAAGTTGGCGAGGAGTGTGAGAGCAACGAAGCAGCAAAACACAATCGTACTGACGCCACCCCATCTCTGCCTACGCCGAATGAGCCATGATGACCTGCTCCATTTCACACCAGCCAGCGATTCACTCCAGCCAGTGAAGCCTCGACTTTGCACTGAACGCTCCACTCACGAAGACGTTATCCGTTGAGGCCACGGCGACCGGTCAACTCCCGACTTCGGTGCCCACTTTGTCATCGAATCGTCCGCTTACGACAGGAATAGCAGAGACGGCTGAAACTGTGCTACAAGAACGCCATCAAGCTGGAGTCATCCGAAAACTTCCCGACGGAGCAAACGTGATCGACATCGAAAAATGTGACGGCGCTGAATTCTCACGATGCCGAAAGTACCGCTACACACTGTGGCGCCGCTGGGACTTCGAAAGCGAGTTGAACCAGTGCATGTTCATCGGACTCAACCCGTCAACGGCCGATGAAACCAACAATGATCCAACCGTTCGACGCTGTATCCGCTTTGCAAAAGACTGGGGATTCACCGGCCTGCTCATGATGAACGCTTACGGATTCCGCGCGACCGATCCGAAAGTCATGAAAGCCGAACCCAAACCCGTCGGCCCCGGTAACGATAAAGCGTTCGCTCATTGGAGCCCGAAGGTCGGACTGATCGTCGCCGCCTGGGGAACTCACTGCACCGAGGAACGCGAACAGAAAATCTGCACCGTCCTCAATCGCCCTGTCCATTGCCTCGGAAAAACTCAGGCCGGCCGCCCCAAACATCCCCTCTACTTAAGAGCCGACCTGAAACCGGAACTCTTCTGGGAACCGGTACAACGTTAAATCAACGACGCTGATTGGAAATGAAACTAAGGCTGAACTCGAAAGCCTACCGGTCCAGGTGACCATGGATTTTTGTTGCAGAAATCAGCTTTGGGCGGCGGCGTCCGATAGATCGATCCTATCATCAGACTATAGTGACTCGTGGTAACGACCCTATCCAGTTTCAGTCCCTGACTGTCAGGATCAATCTCTGGGGAATGTTGTCGAAGCAACCGCAAAACTCAATGAGGATTTTATAATGCCGAACGTAGAGCACGTCGCCTTGACGAATTTCCACAGGCAACTGAGGAACGCTCCCTGCACGAAGCGAGCGGCGTCTGCAAAGATAGAGTGCCCACTGCCGGAGCGAGTCGCTGCGATCGCCGGTTCCTGTTTTGCCGCGCGAAACTCGGACTGAATGGCCGTGTCCGCCAATTCCTCATTTCAGGCCGGGCAAAAAACAGCATCCCGTTCACACGTCCCGTTCCTCGATCCGGGCTTCCAGAGAACTCGCCACCGAGTCGCTGCGAACCTGCTGCTCCTTGTCTTCAAGCAGTAAAAGGAAGATTCATATTCGAAATCTCCAGGCGATCAACCACAGACGGTGCCGTGTGACCATCCAGAAGCACCTGCACCGCCGCCTTGAACCCATCCGAGCAGTCACGACGAGGGTCCCTGAAACTGTCACCACCTCATATTGCAGTGTTACGGCCATTCGGGAGATGGCAGAATTCGCGAGAGCTTCCTGAGTGTCGCGCTCCATTGTTTCGCCGGTTCAAGTCTTCAATACTATCGGCTTGCTGACACAGCCCTGTCGATCAGGTTCTGCCAGGCCGATTACCTTCCCGAATAACCGATGAGGAAGCTTCCATGTTCCGCACCCTGCGAATCACTTTGCTGTCGCTGATGACTGCTGCAATTGTGCTGCCACTTGTAAACTCGTCGACCGTCAGCGCCGAAGACGGTTGGGAGTCCATCTTTGATGGCAAGACGCTCGAAAAGTGGGACGGCAATCCCGACTTCTGGAGCGTTCGTGACGGGGCGATTACCGGTCAGACGACCGCCGAAAAGCCGACGAAAGGCAACACGTTCATCATCTGGCGCGGTGGTGAAGTCGCCGATTTTGAGCTGAAGCTGCAGTACAAGATCGTCGGCGGGAACTCGGGCATTCAGTACCGCAGCTTTGAAGTCGAAAACCAGAAGTGGGTCATCGGCGGCTATCAGGGCGACTTCGAAGCCGGCAAGACCTACTCCGGCATTCTGTATGGCGAGCGTTTTCGCGGGATTCTGGCCAATCGCGGTCAGAAGACGGTCATTGGCGAGGACGGCAAGCCGACGGTTGTTGGCTCAGTCGGTGACTCGGCAGAGATTCAGTCGAAGATCAAGAACGAAGACTGGAACGACTACCACATCGTCGCGAAGGGCAACGTCTTCAAGCACTTCATCAATGGCGTGCAGACGATCGAATGCACCGATGAAGACGATGCGGCGCGGGCGTCAGGCGTGCTGGCTCTACAGTTGCATGCCGGACCGCCGATGGTCGTTCAGTTCCGCAAGATCATGATCAAGCGGGACGGTGAGAAAAAAGCGGCTGCAGTTGACGTAAAAAAAAAAGGCTAACGGCTGACAATCCTGTCGCTGGCGCGCAAGTAGGCCGGAACAAGCGGAGCGCAGTTCCGGCGGAAACAACAACAGCGAGTAATGTCGCTGCCATTGCTGAGATTGACTCGCGAAACGCCGGAACTGCGCAGAGCTTGTTCCGGCCTACGGAGTTGTCCCGACAGTCGAGTGGACTCGCAGGTTTCGCGTCGGTGCCGAACGAAAAACCGTCGCGAAACAAGCGGGTCGCTTTTGTTTCCGGGGCACGCAGTCACGGATACGGGGCTCACGAGCACAAGGCCGGCAACATTCTGCTGGCGCGGTCGCTCGAACGATCGATGCCGGGCTTTGATACCGCCGTCTTTACGAACGGCTGGCCGCAGGACGTCAACGCTCTCGACGGCTTCGACTGCATCGTCATGTACTGCGACGGCGGCGGCGGCCACATGGTCAACGCTCATCTGGATCAGGTGGACGCGTACGCGAAGCAGGGCGTCGGCATCGTCTGCATTCATTACGGCGTTGAGGTTCCCGCTGAACCCGCCGGCAAGAAGTTTCTCGACTGGATCGGCGGCTACTTCGAAGCTCACTGGTCGGTGAATCCTCACTGGACGGCGAACTACACGAAGTTCCCGAAGCACCCGATTACTCAGGGCGTGCAGCCGTTCGAGATCAACGACGAGTGGTACTACCACATGCGGTTCCGCCCCGAGATGAAGGGCGTCACTCCGATCCTCACCGACATGCCGCCGTCGAACACGCTGGTTCGCGAAGAC
>JADHNX010000257.1 GCA_016779365.1 Planctomycetaceae bacterium | reverse complement strand
CTTCGCTCAGGACTCGAGCGGCTTCGACAAACTGCGGCCCGTTCATCAGGACGAAGGTTTCGAGCGGCGTTGAAGTCCGTTCCCGACGAACTCGGCAAACGTCCCGCTTCGACGCGTCGAGTGTCATCATCACCGGAGCCGGTCCGGTCCTTTTCCAATAGGTGTAAAGGCTGCGGCGATAAAGCCCCTCGCCTTTGTCAGGCGTGACGGGTTTGAAGGAAACTTCGACCTCGTAAGGCTTCGCCGGAGCACCGCCCAGCTTGCGAACCAGCAGGCCGCTGACGGCCAGAGCGTTGTCTCGCAACATCTCCGCCGGCAGTCGAAACGTCGGCGACCACGACAGCAGCAGGTTCTGCGGGTCGCGTTTGAACGAATCTGCCGACGGCTCAGACGACTGTCGGTACGTTGCCGACATGACGATCTGTTTGAGTAGCCGCTTCACGTTCCAGCCATTCTCGACGAAATCTACGGCGAGCCAGTCGAGCAGTTCGGGATGAGTTGGCGGCTGTCCTTGCCGACCGAAATCTTCGGGAGTCCGGACCAGGCCCTGGCCAAAGATCATCTGCCACAGCCGGTTCACCACGACGCGGGCGGTCAATGGATGGTCTGGTTGAGTCAGCCACCTGGCAAGTCCCAGCCGGTTTCGATCCGACGCGTCGGGTAACGTTGACAGCACGGCGGGCGTTTCCGGAATGACCGGCGTCGCACGAGCATCGTACGCTCCGCGTTTGAGCAGAAACGTTTCTCGGCGAGTCGGCTCTTCGCGCATCACCATAATCTCGGGCAGCGCGTCGACGATTTTGCTGTGAGCCTCGCGTTTCTCCCGGATGACCGCCAGTTGTGCTCGGAAGTCCGCGTCGATCGTTGCGAGGTAGTAATCAAGGAGTTCCTGCGAATCGGGGGGCGACGTCGAGTTACCCAACTCTGTCGTCAGAGTCTTGTCGCCACTCAGGTGAGCGACTTCCAGCGCCGTGAGCTGCCGATCGAAAACCTGAAACTCATCGACGAGGCCGTTCTTGAAACCGCGATCGCGGAACCGTTCCCCGATCGCGAGATTGTCTCCGCCGCCGCCAGTGATGTTCTTGTAAAGGTTGTCACGAACAACTTCGCAGTCAGCCACGTCGCCGTTGAGGTAAATGCGCAACCCGTCCGCTCGGCTGGAACCGTCCCACGTGACGACGACATGGTGCCACTGGTTCGTTGTTAGCGGTTGCTTCGTGCGAATTCGGATCGCGTTGCCCGGCCAGAAATGGATCAGAGATGCGCTGAGTCGCCCCTCTTCAATCAGCAACTGATAACCGCGACTGCCGGCGTCGGTCCATGCTCGCGAACGATGAAACACAACCGCTCGATCCTTCACGTCCGGAGTGTTCATCCACAGGCTGACCGAGAATGGATCAAACCGACGGAAGTTGCCAACGGTCAGGCCGACGGCGTCGTCGCCGCTCAACTTGACGGCTTTGCCGAGCTTCCCATCGGCCGATTCGTTCCCGCCTTTCGCGGCGTCTTCAAAGGTTAGGTGAGCGACCTGGCCGGGGATCAACTTTTCAATTTTCGGTTTCGACTCCATCCACGACTTGAAAGCGTTGCGAGTCTTCTCGGAGTCTGCGAGTGCCTTCAGAGCAGTTTCGGCATTCTCGACATCCCGCTCTGCGGCGGCGATCTTTGCCTTCGTCGCCTCGTCAGCCATGACAAGCGTCGGTGTCGGAACCGACGGCGTAAAATACGAATACAAACCCGCCTCGGCGATGTTGTCGAAGAACGCTGAAAGCTGGTAATACTCTTTCTGACTGAGCGGGTCGTACTTGTGGTCGTGGCAGCGGCAGCACTCCATCGTCAGTCCCAGAAACGCCGTTGCGAAAGTCTGCGTTCGGTCGGCGACGTACTCGATGCGGAACTCTTCCGGCACGCTGCCGCCTTCGACTTTCTGAGGATGCAGCCGGTTGAAAGTTGTGGCCAGAATCTGTTCGTCAGTCGCGCCGGGCAGCAGGTCGCCAGCGAGTTGCTCAGTAACGAACTGGTCGTAAGGCATGTTCTGGTTGAAAGCCCGGACCACCCAGTCTCGCCACGGCCAGACGAAACGATCGCGATCGACCTGGTAGCCGTACGTGTCGCTGTACCGAGCTGCGTCCAGCCAGTCCGTCGCCATTCGTTCGCCGTACGCTGAACTCTTCAGAAGCCGATCGACGACTCGCTCGACCGCGTCGGGTAGGTCATCGTTAAGAAACTCATCAATCTCAGTCAGCGATGGCGGCAGACCGGTCAGGTCGAAACTGAGCCGCCGAATCAGCCGCTCCTTCGAAGCTGGCGTCGCTGGCGACAGCCCCGCCTCTTCCTGTCTTGCGAGGATGAAATGATCGATTTCGTTGCGGCACCAGGCGGCGTTGTTCGCTTTCGGCGGTTCGGACTTCTGCGGCGCGATGAACGACCAGTGCTGCTGCCACTTCGCTCCTTCTTTGATCCATCGACCGAGGATGTCGATCTCGTCCTTCGTTAATGCGAGCTTCGAATTCGCCGGTGGCATGCGGACATCAGAATCGTCGCTGGTGATTCGGTGGAAGAATTCCGACTTCTCAGGATGGCCGGGGGCGATGATCTCTTGCGGGACGGAGCCTTCAACATCAAAGCGAAGCTCCGCTTCCCGCGTTGCTTCGTCAGGGCCGTGACAGAGGAAGCAGCGGTCAGACAGGATCGGCAGCACATCGCGGTTGAAGCTGATCTTGCCCTGAGCCTGCACGATGTCCGGCGCAACGACCAAAAGAATTCCAACGACCAGCAGCAGGCAGCAGGTGAAGCATCGAGGTCTCATCTCAAGTTTCCTGACTCAATCGATTTCTGATCGCGAAACGGGCCAGCACCCAACATCTCTGATGCCGGGCACGTCGGCGCTGCGGTTGACATACCCTGCACAAGGCATCGACGAAACTACGAGTCGCCATCGGGTGCAGTTTGCTCAGTCTTCGTCGACTTCTGAAACGGGTACTTGAACTGCGAGAAGTATCCGCGTGGCACGGGGTGGCCTGAGATCCCGTAGCCGATGGGCCACTCCTCACCCGGCATGTGATACGTGCCGAAGATTCGGTCGAGAATCGGGAAGTGGACAGCGTAGTTGATGTTGATCGATTCTTTCTCGATGCCGTGGTGCCAGTGGTGAAATCTCGGCGTGCACAGAATGTACTGCATGAATCCGAAGTGAAATCGCAGGTTCGAATGCACGAATACCGAGAACAGATAGACGAAGAAAATGTACGCGTACAACGCGGACTCGGCGTAGCCCATGAAGTACATCGGGACGGTAGTGAAGGCTCGCAGCAGGACGATCTCGAAGACGTGCATGCGCGAGCCGGCAACCCAGTCCATCTTTTGAGCGGAATGGTGCACCGCGTGAAATTTCCACAGCCAGGGAATTTCATGAAACAGCCGGTGGAACCAGTACTGCACAAAATCGGTCACGAACATGATTTCAAAGAATTGCACGATCAGCGGCTGGCTTGCGACCACCTCGCGAAAGCCGCTGGCCCAGTCTGTTACTTTGACAAACTGCAGCGACGGCGTCAGCGACATGTAAGTCAGCGATTGGACAAAAAGACTGCTGATGAAGAAGTAAAGCAGATCTTCGCGCCAGTCGTCGCGGAAGATCGGCTGCTCGTTCCTGCGAAACAGTCGTTCGATCGGAATGAAAATCGTGCCGAGCAGGATCAGATTCAGCAGGAAGAAATCCAGTCCGAAGTACACGTCCGTTTCGCCGGTCATGTGGCGACTCGCTCGTGATCCACCCATCAGAGCTGCGACAAGGACGATGGCCATTCCGGCAAAGCCCAGCGTTTTACTCTGCCGCAATGTGATGCTCAGAATGCCGAACGCAAACGCGGCGATCAGCACAACATGCAGAGCCAGGCGGATCAGACCGACGACCTGCTCGCTGTACAGAGTGTGGATTTCCGGGACGGTCAGCAGTTGCGGATACATCAGGCAAAGAACCGTCCCCAGCCCGACAGTGCCGAGCACAATGCTCAACATCCCGCTGGTCCAGCCTGAGCCGAACCGACGATCATCTGAGTCCATTTCCTGAGCAAGTCGTCCCATGATTCATCCCGGAAAGTTGTGCGAAAATCCGTCGACGGAAACCCGTTTATGCTGTCTGGAGTAGGGTGCGGCAAGCGAACCGAAAGGTCAATCCGGTGTGCCGGTGCGGGCGGCTCCGAAGGCGGCGAGATGGGTCTGGGTGTTGGCCAGTCCAGAGACGCAGGCAAACGGCGGCCCTTGAGGCCAGAGGCGTTCGCAGGCTGGGACAAGTAAGCGAAGTCCCGGCAGGGTTGGTTTCAGACGTACTTTCAGTTGATCCAGTGCCGGAACTGCGCGGAGCGAGGCTCAGGCATACCGTTGTCATGTCCGTTGAAAATCACAGCCTCTAAGGTTGAGCAGACTATTGATTCTGCTTCGCCCAGGAATCCCGTAGCGTGGCCGTTCGGTTGAAGGTCAGCTTTTCTGACGATGAATTCTGATCGACGCAGAAATAGCCGTTCCGTTCGAACTGAAATCTTGCTCCTGGTTCAGCGGCGGCCAGGGATGGTTCGAGCTTCGCATCGGAAAGGACTTCCAGCGAATCCGGGTTCAGGCCGTCTTTCCAGTCCTGGCCTTCGGGCACATCGTCTGGCGACTCCAGACTGAAAAGTCGATCGTAAAGTCGAACCTCAGCATCGACCGCGTGCTTCGCACTGACCCAGTGAATCGTTCCCTTTACCTTGCGTCCGTCCGGAGCGTTGCCGCCTTTTGATTCCGGGTCGTAGGTGCAGCGAACTTCGATCACGTTGCCATCGTCGTCTTTGACTACTCCCGTGCATGTGACGAGGTACGCATATCTCAGCCGCACTTCGCGACCGGGTGACAGGCGGAAGTACTTGCGAGGTGCGTCTTCCAGGAAGTCATCCTGCTCAACGTAGACCTCGCGAGAAAACGGGATGATCCGCTTTCCGAAACTCTCGTCGGCTGGGTGGTTGGCGGCTTCGAGTTCGTCGACCTGATCTTCAGGGTAATTCTCGATGACGACTTTAAGAGGGCGCAGAACACCCATCACACGGGGAGCTGTCGTGTT
Organism: Planctomycetaceae bacterium; assembly: GCA_016779365.1. Taxonomy (GTDB): domain Bacteria; phylum Planctomycetota; class Planctomycetia; order Planctomycetales; family Planctomycetaceae; genus JABMPE01. The sequence continues at coordinate 2,217 of JADHNX010000257.1, read as the reverse complement.
GAGGTCGTCACGAATGGCCTGTTCGAGCCACGAAAGATCGACGACGCTGTTCATTCTCGCGATGCCGATACGGTCGCAGAAAGCTCGGATCGATTCTGGCGTAAACCCGCGTCGCCGCAGTCCGCAAATTGTCGGCATGCGAGGGTCGTCCCAGCCGCTGACCAGCTTGTTTTCGACCAGTTCGAGCAGCTTGCGTTTGCTCATTACGGTGTAATTCAGATTGAGTCTTGCAAACTCAATCTGTTGCGGGTGGTGAAGGTCCAGCTTCTCGATAAACCAGTCATACAGCGCGCGATGGGTTTCGAATTCCAGCGTGCAGATCGAGTGCGTAATCCCTTCCAGAGAATCGCACTGCCCGTGAGTCCAGTCGTACATCGGGTAGATGCACCACTTGTTGCCCGTTCGATGGTGGTGGGCGTGGCGAATCCGGTAAAGCAGCGGATCCCGCATCAGCATGTTTGGATGAGCCATGTCGATCTTCGCGCGAAGAACGTAGGCTCCGTCTTCAAACTCGCCTGCCCGCATGCGGCGAAACAGGTCGAGATTCTCGTCCACCGACCGCGTGCGGTCGCGGCTGTCTTTTCCGGGTTCGTTGACTGTTCCGCGGTTTGCCCGCATCTCTTCCAGATTCTGGCTGTCGACGTACGCCAGTCCTTCCTGGATGAGTCGCTCCGCAAACTGGTACAAGTCTTCGAACCGGTCGGATGCGTAGTAGAGTCGATCTTCCCAGTCGAAGCCGAGCCACTTGACGTCTGCCTGGATTGAATCGACGTACTCGACGTCTTCCTTTGTCGGATTCGTATCGTCGAACCGCAGATTGCACTGGCCGCCGTAGCGTTTCGCCAGTCCAAAGTTCAGACAGATCGATTTGGCGTGTCCGATATGCAGGTAACCATTTGGCTCGGGCGGAAACCGAGTGTGGACTCGACCGTCGTTTTTTCCGGCGGCTCGATCTCGCTCGATAATCTGCTCAATAAAATTCAATGATCGCGATTCTTCACTGGCGGAATTTGAATCGTCGCCTGAACGTTCGCTGGAACCGCTCTTTGGCTGAGGCTCCATGTTGATTTACTCCGTCTGCGCGCGAAAAGAAGCCGGGGTCACACATGCAACCCCAGCTTTCTTAGTCTGGGTCTGATTTGTTTGAGCACTTTCCGCAGCCTTGTCAGCTACAAAAGCGTTGCCACCCGGCTGAAATAATCAGGCCTGTGCAGCATCCTCAAACGAGATAAACGGACTGAGCTTCCTCGCTTTGGCGAAGATTTCGTCCTTTTCATCCTGTGACTTGGCGGTGTCGAACTTAGCACGCAGCTTCTTAAGCTTGGCTCGTCGAGTGCGACGCCGGGCGATCTCTCGATCCCGTTCTACGCGTCCCATGTGCAAACCCTTACGGAATAAGACAGTTAATGCCCTTTTGAGGGGCAGATTTCAAATCAAGCGAGTCGGAAAGGCTAACAACCTGTTCGATCGCGGTCAACCAGCGTTTTTGTGGCGTCTGCCTCCAGAATTAAGACCGAAGCCTTAATCCTGTCGGTGACCAGGTGAATTGACGCCCTGTGTTCCCGCCAAGGCGTAAATTTGCCAGGAGCTGGCTGAGTTGTTTTGTCTGATCGTCTTTCTGGCCCCCTCGCATGAGCGCATCGATATCACTTCCCGGAACTGAGCATCACGAATCCCGAATCGTGATGCGCTCGATCGCGATGATGTGCGGTGTTGTGCTCGTCGGAACGGTCGGTTTCCTGCTCATCGAACCTGGCTGGACTCTTTGGAGAGCCATCTATTTTACGCTGATCACGATTACGACGGTCGGGTTTGGTGATGAAGGGATCTCAGAAACCGGGCAGAAATTTGCAGCACTGCTTCTTGTATGTGGAATCGGAACTGCCACTTGGACCCTGACCACCGTCGTTCAGTATGCAGTGAGTTATCAGTTCGATTGGCAACGCCGGATGAAAAAAATGATCAGCACGACCAGTAACCACATTGTTATCTGCGGCTTTGGCCGAATTGGCCACACGATCTGCAAGGAACTCGCCGAGTCTGAAATTCCATGCGTCGTTATCGACCGCGACGAACAACGGATCGCCGAGGCGCTGGCCTGCGGATACATGGCAGTCATGGGTGACACCACCGACGAACAGGTGCTTCGTGAAGCGGGCCTTCAACGTGCACGCGGAATTGTGTGTGCGACCAGCTCTGACGCGGAAAATGTTTTCA
>JADHNX010000256.1 GCA_016779365.1 Planctomycetaceae bacterium | reverse complement strand
CCGTTGATGGCCTTGAGGACTCGAGACTGCAACGGGACATACCGACCCACACCCATGAACGGTGAGTAGAACTGCGAGGCGGGAATCATCCACAGGTTACGGGAGTGATGTTCGCATCGACGCACTCGAGGAGTGAACCCGGCCACAGAATCGGCGAGTCGAATTCCGGCTGCTGGAATTGTGCCGGGCAACGATTCGTACCAGCGATCTTCAGGGCCGCGGTACGCGTAAAAGTCTCGATCGGCCAGCAGATCGAAATGTGCCTGGTACGCCTTCGGAAAGACGAAACTGCGAGGTCGAGGCAATCGCAAATCTTCGAACAGTTCAAGGAACAGGTCGAGTTCGTCGGCCAGTTCCTGTCGACCTTCCGGCTGGGTGTTGACATAGAGATGGGTGAGGGTGTGACAGCCGATCTCCTGCGGAACCGGGCAGTTCAGGAGCTGGTCAAGAATGTCTTCGGCGTACCAGTTCGGTGCTGAAAGGTGATTTCCCGCAGGGATGTCATCAAAACGCGAGCCGGCGATCATGCGGTGCCGACGTTGAGCACCCGGTTGCGCCATCAGCAGTGCGCCGACCGTCGCCCACGTCGCGGATACTTTGAACTCTTCAAACAGGGCCAGCATTTGCGAGATCGCGTCGCGAGCCCCGTCGAGATACGGGCCAACCTTCGAAGCTGCCGGTCGCCCTCGCGTGCCCCAGGCGAGTTCGAAGTCGAGCGAAATCACAAACGTGCCGCAGTCACCTTCTGCTAAAGGGCTGGTCAGAGATGTTTTTGCTGCGTCAGACATAAGTCGCACGTTAACTGGAAGTCGTATTTCGCAGCCAGATGAATTGGAAACTCGAGCGGTTTGCGTTGTGCTGTTAACGCCGGATGAATCGACTCCACACTCGAACGGCGTAGGTTCGAAGAAGGCTGAACATCGGTCGTCGATCACTCATCGACATCACCGCGTGGACGCGGATATTGCGGTACGAACCGAGCCACCGGAACACCCCGAGTTTACCTTTGAGGATGTACCCGATCGACGTGATCAGGTCTTTCTCGAAAAGGATCCACTTCGTGCCGTCGCGCAGGCTGCCAGCTTCCGGAAGCGGTAAGCCTGCGAGATCACAGTACGCATAATAGTTCAGCGGAATTCCAGCGGCGTCGATCAGCGCGAACCAGAGCGTCTGTCGAGGATTGACCTCAACCATCTTGTACTGTGAATCTCGTTCATCGAATTTGAACTCGGTCCCGCAGACGCCTCGGTAGCCGATGTCTCGTAGAAACTTCCCGCTCAGCCGGACGACGTCTTCGTTCTGACAGGCATCGGCCAGCGAGGCACTACCGAATCCCGGAGGGTGCTGACGCAGCTTGCGACCGGTGAAGATCGCTCCGGGTTCGCCGTCCCTTTGTCGCAAGTAAAATCCGCCAATCCAGAGATTACTCTCCGGGCCGGGAATCAATTCCTGAATCATCAGCTCGTGAATGTCGTCGGCAAAGTTCCTGACGATCTGCTCGAATTCCTCTGGAGAGTCTGCGGTCAGAAGCTTTCGGCCCTTGAGCCGCTCTCGCCAGAGATGCCCATGAATCGGCTTAATGATTACGGGGAAATCGAATTGGCTCTTGACCGTCAATGCCTGTTCGAGCGTCTCGGGAAACACGGTTCGAGGCGACACGACTCCGTGCTTGACGCACAGCTCGTAGAAGGATTTCTTGTCCGTGACGACGTCCGCGATACCGGGGCGAGTTGAGTCGGCAATGTGGAAGTGCTGAACGAGGCGCTCGCGATGTTGAGCAATTGTCAGAACCATCTGATCGGTCGTCTGAAACAGCACGGGTTTAACGGGCTGTCGACTTCCGAGTGTCACCAGCTTGTCAATCAGCTCCTCTTCTGACTGAGCAATAATTCCGGATTCGTTTTTGCTGACGTATCGGCTGACAAATCCTGGTCGGAACGATTCGAAATCGGCGAAAACTACCGCAACGCCGCGACGACCCAGATCCCGTCCGACTCCCAGCCCCGTGGCCGAAGCTCCACAGATCACTGCCAGCGGCAAAATCTGATTGGACTCTGGCGACGGCTCTGACGACATGGCTTGAAGTTCCAAAGGCAAACTACTGATTGCGGCAGCTCGTCGAGCTGTCTACCGGCTGGGCTGCAATTGCAAACCCGATGTCATTGAATCACGTCCATCTCGCGCCCTGTCGAGGTCGGAAATCTGGAGTTGTGAACGGTGACGCCTTTCGGATGAGTAGCTCCGCGAGAGCCCGATAGCGGCGATTACGATGTAGACATTAGCCACCTGCAAACGCCATCTCATCAGCGGTCCGGCGTTTGTGGTCACACTGGAATAGGCAAACGTAATTGCCAGCGCCACAAACAGGACGGCGATAAATTCAAAGCGATGATGCCGCATGATTCGCCTGAATCCTCGATACAGTTTCGGGACCATGTAGAGGACAATCAGTACTTCCGGCACGGCCATCCATTGCCGAATGCTGTCAATTTCCGTTGGGTTAACGCTGACGAAAAAGAAGTACAGACCGATGGCGATTCCCTGCACGGTGTCGACGATCGATTTACCAAGTTCCGGGATGTCTTCACCGTCGTATAAAGCTCCGCTGCCTCGATTCATCTTTTGACGCGTCGCATTCCAATAATCCATATCCATGACCTGGGCGGCTTTTCCGGTCGACGAAAGTTTTTCGATTCCCGCTGGACCCGCGATCCCAAACGCGATAATGCCCAGCAGTGTTGCTCTGCTCAAAAGTTTCGACTTGTTTTCTGATCGAGCCAGAAGCATTGCGGCGCACAAACCGGCTGGAACAAGAAATACAAGAACTGTGGCAACGTAAGTTCTGTATCCGGCTGTCATGAGGATGCCGATCGGAAGCGCCAGGGAGTGCGTACGCTTTCCGCCTGAAGTCAGGGCTGTCATCCCAAGAAAGACAAGTGTCATTGCCAGTGTGCTTTGTGCATCGCGCACCGGCAGACACGAGTAGTAAAACTGCGTCGGAAAAAAGCACGCCCACAATCCACACCGATAGGCGGTGTCGGCGTCGGTGACGTATCGAGCCATTCGCCAGGTCGCCAGAATGACCAGGCAACCGGCCAACACGTTGACAAGTCGAACTGCAAGCATCGAATCATCGGTCAAGTAATATGTGAGCCCGACAAAATGCTCGTACATATGATCCAGCACGCCGGAAACGCGATCCGGCCAGCTCGTTCCACCATTAGTTCGGTAGTGCTCTGCAATCTGCTTGCCGACGGAGTCGTAAAGAAACGCGTCCTTGGTCAGCTTCAATGATCGTTCGACGCCCGTTGCCTGCAAAGTCAGGACAAGACCACAACGCAGCGTAAGGCCAATCCAGAATACTCGGAGAATTCTGGCAAGTTCGAAGGGCGAGACCTTTGTTGCTCCGGAAGGAAGCATTCCGTTTTTCTGCACTGGTTTCCTCCAGCCACGATCACGATGAAAGGTGGCACCCGTTTCGCGACTATTCCTGATTAACTCGACAACTGCCGATGAATGTCCAGCAGACGCTGGCAATACACGGACGGCGTGTGTCCACTAAGAGCAACCACCTGAGCTGCATTGCCGAGGTCTCGCCTGAGGTCGATTTCTCGTGAAACTCTCGCGAGTCCCTGACACAGTGCGTGCGAGTTTCCCGCTTCTACGATGAGTCCGGTCTCGCCGTCGGTCACGATTTCGGGAATGCCGCCTTCGTTGCTGACGACTGACGGAAGTCCGGTGGCCATAGCTTCCAGCAGTGCGATCCCCAGGCCTTCGTCGACGGACGGGAACACGAAGACGTCCATTGCTGCCAGGACTTCGCCGACGTCAGATCGGCTGCCGGCCCAGACGATTCCTGGAAGATCTTTCGCCTCGTCGTGCAGTTGCTGCCGAATTGGCCCGTCGCCAACGATCACCAGTCTGGCTCGAATGTCTGAGTGCTGCTCGCAAAGCTGACGCCACGCTCGAATCAGGACGCTGTGTCCTTTTTCCGGGCGAAGCGTTCCGACCGTTCCGACGAGGATTTCGTCATTCGCCACGTTGAGGCTCGCTCTGACTGTTGACCTTGTTTCAGACCGCCCGCCGATTTCTGCCAGATCGATACAGTTATGCAGAACGTGGAACCGGTCATCGGGTACCTGCATCGAGGCTTGCGCGACTCGTTTTACGCTGCCAGAGCAGCAAACCACTCCGTCGGCTTTGCTGCACACCAGCCGGTCGAGCATTCGATGGTGCCAGCCTTTCCAGCGATTGTGGCCGTGTTCTTCGATGATGACTGGGCCGGCACCCGCCAGTTTCGCCGCCGCTGTGGTATGCAGATTGGTGAGAAACTGGCCGCCGTGAACAATCGACGGTTGCGTTTTCTTCAGCCAGGCTGCCAGTCGAAGAGTCGTGTTCAGGCTGTAGATCTTCCCCGAAACGTTTAAGACATCGACGGGGATTCCGAGGTCGCGTACGGCGGGAACCAGATCGCCCTCGCCATTAAACAGGCAGACTCGGCAGGCCACGTTTCGTTCGGCGAGTTCCTTCAGGACGGTGTACCGCAAACGCTCGGCTCCGCCTCGCCTGAGTGCGCTGTGTACGAAAGCGATTTCGCCACTCATGCCGCTGCCCTTTGTAATTCCCGAGGTACTCCGGCCATCTCGTCGTAGATGCGAAGATATTCCCGCGATCCTTCGGCGAGTCCGAACTGCTGCTCCGCCACCCGACGACAGCGAGTCTTCAATTCCGGATCGTTCAGCAGCACTTCCAGCTTCTGGACAACGGCCGGCCAGGACGGCTCGTCATTATGACGCAGGACGACGCCGACTCGGTTGCTTTCGAGAATGTCGGTGACATCGCCAACGCCGTCGGTCGCAACGACCGGAATCCCACAGGCCAGATACTCGCCGAGTTTTGTCGGGCATGAAGCGACTTTCGCTTCGGTTGGCTTCACAAAGCACAGACCGATGTCAGCCTGAGCCAACTCGTTGGGGACTTCTTCCGGTGAGACTTTTGCAACGCTCAGGCGGGAAGATGGAAGTCCTGCATTGCCGGCGGCTGAAATCACCGGGTCGACGTTGCTGGCCGTTAGAATTCGAAACGAGGCAGACTGCCACCGCTCTTTCAGTAGGACGCTGAAACGGAACATTTCGTCGGCAAGATAACCAGCTCCGAGCGTTCCCGCAGAAACAACGTTCAGAGGGGAAGTATCCGTCACTCGGTCAGGCGAGCATTGGCTGTTCTGTTGCGGAATGAGCGGTTGAAATCGCTGAAGGTCGACGCAGGTTGGGATCACATCAATCGGGACTTCGACTCCAGCAGCCAGCAGGTACTGTTTACCTGAGTGGGTCAGCGAGACGATGTGATCGGCATCGCGGAAAAGTTTTTGCTCAAGATCGTGAGCCACTTTGAACATGGCTGGATGGCGAATCGTTCCTTTGTCGCGTTTTTCCAGCGACCAGAAGCCTCGCATGTCGTAAAGAAACCGGACGTCCCGACTCTTGAGTTTTCGGCCGAGCGTTCCTGCGAGAAAGCTTCGGCAATGTACGATGCTGATGTTCTCTTCGGCGACGATTCGTCGAGCGCAGGCCAAAGCTCGATGACGATCAAACCAGAAGCCGACACTCCGCAGACGTTTCCACGCCTTGATCGGGTGCCAGTGAATTCCGGAAGTAAGCAACTCTTCCGAAACCTTTGAGAAGTCTTCTGAGCCGTCCCGCTCGAACGTAATCAGGTGGCACGACGCCAGCGAATGCTGCATCTGCTCAAGGTAGCGGACGACCTGGGAGACGATCAGTGGATCCGAAATGCTCGCCGACGCGATGTACAACACGGAAGGAGTCGTCATGCTGCGGCCCTCCGGGTTTTGCGAGCGGTTTCGAATTCGTCGACGGTCTCGCGAATCGCGGCTTCGAGCTGTGGGCCGATCACGTTAATCGCGAAACGTTGCTCAACATCGAGACGAGCCGCTGTCGCGATGGTGTTTCTCAGTTCGGCATCTTCGATCAGCTTCGACAGGCACTCGATCCATTCGCCTTGCGTCGTGGCCAGAAAACCCGTTCGACCGTGATCAACGAGTTCGAGATTATAGCCGATTGCCGTCCCGACTCCGGGAACGCCGGCGGCCATGTACTGCCTGAGTTTGCAGCCGCTTTTGCCTTTGCTCCATTCTTCGAGTGGCAAGGGCATGATGCCGATATCCAGGTCGTGAAACTGCTGAACTTCACGCTCGAACTTCCAGTCGACAAGCTCGGTCCGGATACCCTCAGCTTCGAACCTGCCGCCGATTACTCGTAGCGTGACATTTGAGAATCGGTCGCAGATTGTCCGCAACGCGTCCTCGATCAGGGTCAGATATTTAGCCGTCGACGAACTGCCGACCCATCCGATGACAATCGGCGACCCGTTTTTGTGCGGTCTTCGTGGAACCAGTCTTTGGGTATTCTCGGCTTCCGGGACGACGGTTACGGCGGGATTGAACTCGCGAGCAAAATTCGCCAGATACTCGTTCGGCACGACCACTCGATTTGCCAGAGCCGCTACTTGTCCAACGCGGCGCGTTGATTTCAGATAATCCAGAAATCGATGGCTGACGCTCTTTTTGTGGATGTGAATGGCGTCGTCAAAATCGAAGATGATCGGAACGTTGCTCGCTCGAAGCAGTTGCTCAATCACGGGCGGGCCGTACGGAAACGCTCCCTTGAGAACGTAAACAAGGTCGTACTTTCGAGATCTCAACAGTGTCGACAGGCGACGTGCCAGTCCGGCTGCCAGCATTCGACTCTTGCCGAGATACTTTCCCGACGAACGCGCAGTGGCGTAATCCGACTCGCCAATCAACGGCTCGACGTCGCATTGCAGGCCAGCATTTTCGAGCCAGGGTACCAGTTGATAAACACGGTACCTCGGGCTCGGAGCCTGACGCGGATACTGGACGAGAAAAAGTACTCTCATACGAACTGAACCATCGGGAAAAATCGGGAGACGCCTGTGGAACGAACTTCAAGCGGCGATCGACTGCCGGTCGTCACCCAGCATTCGCGCATAAACATCGAGAGTCGCATCAATCACAAATCGCTCTGCGAATACCGTCTGCACTCTGTCGCGCCCGGCCCGGCCATACTTACGCATCAGTGGCCAGTCCTTGAGCAAATCAAGCATCACGTGAGCCAGCGCGGCCGCATCTTTTGCCGGTACGAGTCGGCCATTCACGCGGTCGATTACGACTTCACGGCAGCCCGGCACGTCGGTCGCAACGACCGGGAGTCCGCAGGCACCAGCTTCCAGTAATGCTCGCGGCGTTCCTTCGCGATAAGACGGCAGTACGACGAGGTGAGATTT